>CAIOKW010000121.1 GCA_903858975.1 Oligoflexia bacterium
GAAGAGGAAGTTCATCGAGGTCTGAGTGTGCAGACGTCTTATACTGATCAACAACTGATTGATCACTTCAAAAAGCTCAGTAACATTCACCTCTCCATGAGTGCTGCAAGGCAAAGCGGCGCTTCAGAAGAAAAGATCGTGAACAAAGTGATCGAGAATAGTCGTGACTATAACTCGATGATTGAGAAACCAAGCGAATTCTTTTCAAACGCCCGGGATCACATGAATGCGGAGGGAAGCTATGGAAATAGTGTGTTCCTATCCACTTCAAAGAATAAGGCCGTAGCAAAACGTTTTTCAGAGGGATTCTTGACGGGGGAGAACTCGATTAAAAACATGAAAGGGCAATTGATCTTAAGCGCGCTTGAACCCAAATACGGTGCCGTCGATTTTAATCGATTAAATGAAATCTCACAAAAACTCGGCAATTCGTTTATGAGTAAGTACCCCAGGCAGCAAGAAGTGGCTGTGGTGGGAGCCCTGAACCCAGAAAGTGTTACCCGCCTAGAGTTTAAAGATGTCGAGGTCAGGTCGGTAAAACAAAACACAGGCGAACTTCAAGCAGGAGAAACCAAGGTGTCCCGAACACGAATCTTAGAACGGGTGAAGGATGACCCCACTCGAATTAAGTTTTCAGTGTTTGATGAAAATCAAAATCTCATCTCAGAGAAGTTTATTTCTCTTTATTAGACGTTCGAAATTGAACTGAGGCCCCGTATCCCCAAGCAGATCCGTGCTGACTAAAGCCTGTGGTGAACTCTACCAATTCAGATGGCTTAAGCTTAGAGCTCAGGTCGCGCGTGAGGGTGTCCATCGATTTTGCATCCAAAGTAATCGTATTTTCTCCGACCTTGAAGCGCTGATCGCGATTATAGAAAATGAGCTCAGTAATATTGGGGGAGTCCTTATGACGAATGAGGGGGTTCATTCGAAAGTACAAAAACTCCGGAACTTTATTTAAACTGAATCGAAGGACAGTTTTATGGTCCAGGCTCGTCTCAGCTCGCAAATCGCTGACTCGCGCTTCTGGATCGGCTACCGACCTCACAGTGTCATTTTGAAGGCCCATTTGTTGTTCTGTAGCCTGAAGAAGCTGGTCAAGGGGTAGGGTAATATGACCTCGTTTTTGAATGGTTCCAAACGATGCATTCTGTGCCACCAAGAATTTCTCGTAGGCATCATCTTTCATGCCTACGGTCAGAAATCTTGAAATCTCATTTAGTCGACGGTTATCTTTCAAAAGGCGAGTCAGATTTACTTCAAGCGCTTCGGGCTTACGATCCATGTATGCCTTTTGGGCGGCTAGAAAACTTTCATAATTAAAATGAATATGATTCTGACGTGCTCTTGCATCAAGGTCGGACCAGGCTTGATTCAGAAGCCATTCTACGCCCTGATCCTTAATCGTATAGCCATAATAAAAAGAGCTACGTCCATAGAATGCTTTTTTATCTTCATTGGGATTGTTGTCATCCGGAATACGGTTCGGGAATTCCGGAAAAATTTTCCCTTCCCGGAAAAAGGTTTCAACTTCGGATGCGTATTCATTCATTTCTTTTCCAGTACAAGAGCCATCTTCAATCACATTCTCAGAAGTAATGAGCACGGCACCTGGTTTTCCATTTAAGAATGCTTCCTTGTCAACGACCACGGAAAGTTGGTGAGAGTCCTTTGTCAATCCCTTCCACAGGAACCGGGAATTAGTGTTTTTTTCTTCCGTACTTCTGAAGATGTGGCGAGTTCCATCAGGAAGCTGAATTTCAGTGGCAAGCGCTTGATTGCTCTTGGTTCGTCCGAGCTTGATGAGCCATCCCATATCGATGCCGGCAAAACGAGAACTCCCATTTTGCTGAGTCGAGCGCGTGAAGAGTTTGGATACACTGGGAGAAGATAAGTTCTGATCTTGAATCGCAGCTTCTTCAGAAAGAATGAAGGAACCGAGCACTGCCCTATGGAAAGCTTCGCGCCCAATCTGGGAATTAAGGTCATAACGGTAACCAAAATCCACTTCTTTGCTATGGTTAAATTGAAGATTGAGCTCGAATGGAACGAAGCTTGCTGATAACTCACCCAAGTGTTGTTCCAATGCCTTTCCTTTGAAGATAAAGAAGCCTTTGTAAATGTCATTCAATTGTATACCGACTTGAGTATGGGCGGAGTAGCCTCGCCCCTGAAGCTTACTGACTCGCACTTTCGCATAGCGCTCATCTTGCTTCATGATGGAGATTTGGTATTCACCGTTTAAGTGAGTCTCCATGGATAACTCAGGCCCGAGACTGAGTAAACTTTTAGAAACTACATGAAAGCCAAGACTTCCGCCAAAGCCTAATACGCCGCTTAAGTTATAACTGATCACTTCGCCCTTGTTCATGGGTCTCAGATCTTTTCTAGAAAAAGGGATCTTAAAGGGAATCGCGACTGGATTTAAAACTTTATACAGTTTTACTCTGACGGGGGAATC
>CAIOKW010000122.1 GCA_903858975.1 Oligoflexia bacterium
GAATTTCCTAGATAGAGATCCACCCAATTTCCAAATTGCCGAGCCACAGCATTTCCTAATTAGAGAGCCACCCGATTTCCTTAATGCCGAGCCACGTTAAAGGGTGAATTGACTGCATAACTGTACGGATCGATCAGGTACCTTCTTTGAACAAAAAAAGGAGGCCCCGGTGGAGCCAGATAAACGGAATATGCAGCGACAGAAAAAAGAAGAGATCAAACGACTTTTAAAATTGGGACTCACCCAGCGAAAGATTGCACGTGCGGTCTCGTGTTCACGTAACTCGATTCGAATTATCGCAGAAGATCTTCTTTTAGAAACAGGAGCGATTCAACCCGCTGTGGTATCGCTCGAAACCGACTTTGATTCCTCCTGGACAAGTCTTGTGGATTGGAGCGAAGTTCGAGCTGAAGTTCATGCAAGCACGCCCCTTATGGTGTTATGGGAAGAACTCGTAGCCGCAGGCAAAGTCCCCGTTCAGTATCCCGCATTCTTTAAGCAGTATGTAAAACGTTATCCAAAAATACCGGACGCGACGATGAGGCGCGTGTTTAAACCCGGCGAATCATGTGAAATTGACTACGCCGATGGAATTGACTTTTATGATCCAGCAAGCGGCGAAGTCGTCTCTACTCAGTTATTTATGGGGGTTCTTTGCTTCTCCCGCTATGTTTACGGTGAATTTACTTTAAGTCAAAAGAGCGAAGACTTTTTAAGTTCTCATGTCCGGATGTTTGAGTTTTTTAAAGGCGTTCCGGAAGTCGTGACTCCGGACAATTTAAAGTCAGCGATCACGAAAGCGAATCGATACGAGCCATCCATTAATTTAGCCTACCAAAAGTGCGCGTCTCATTACGAATTTGCGGTACTGCCTGCTAGGGTTGCGACACCCCAACATAAAGCGATTGTTGAGCGTTCTATCCAAATCTTCCAGAAGTGGTTTTATTACCGGGTTAGAAAAACGACGTTTACAAGTCTCAGTGAACTGAACCGAAGCTTAAGAGCGAGTTTAGAAATTTTTAATCGAAAAGTTCATCGAATTTATAAGAAAAGCAGGCTTGAGATGTATGAAGCCGAAAGAGCTCATTTAAAGCCGCTTCCACATGCTCCTTACGTAGTGAACACACATCACCGCGCGCGGCTGCATTCAGATTGTCATTTAGAGTTCGAAGGAAATTACTACTCGGCTCCGTATATTCATCGTGAGAAGGTTCTTGACCTTTGGGTGAGCGAAAAGACAGTTGAAATCACCTATGACGGAATTCGTGTTGCACTTCATGTAAAAATAAGGGCGAAAAACCGTAAATTTAGCACAAAAACGGAACATTACCCAGAGCGACATCAGGCGTATATTGAGGCGACGCCTACGTTTTTAATCGGTCGCGCAAAGAGCATTGGTCCAGAATGCGAGAAATTGACCCTAGAGTTACTTGAGTCGGATCACCCGCTTCGGCACTTGCGAAGGCTTCAGGGAATCTTATCCCTTGAAAAGAGATACGGAAGGGCTTTGCTAGAGAACGCGTGTAAAGACGCCAACCGATTCAATGTCCGAAACTACAAGTGGATCGAAGCGACACTAAAGCGGACTTCCGCACGAGTCGATCTCAAACAAAAAACCACAAGTTTTACCCCGAAACGGGGAACAAATCCTTATTTGCGTGGCCAGGACTTGTTCTCATCACTTGAACCGGCAGCGCAAACAAACATGGAAGGAACAGTAAACAATGAGCATGGAACAGACAAAGCAGGTATTAACGGAGATGAAGCTTTATGGAATGCTGCACAGCTTGGATCTTCGCTTAAGCGAGTCCATTAATCAGGGTATCGGTTGCAGTGATTTTTTATCTTTACTCATTACCGATGAAAAGATGTATCGAGATGACAGAGCGATTAAGCGTCGAATCAGAACGGCCCAGTTTAGAGTAGATGCGAACTTCGAACGTTTCGACCACAGTCATAAGCGTGGGATTCAAAAAACTCAGATTCAGGACTTAAGGCTACTTCAGTTTTTAAAGGAACCGAGAAATGTACTGATTTTAGGCCCTACAGGAGTCGGAAAGACTTACCTCGCATCGGCAATTGGCAATGAAGCGTGTAGGCAGGGGTATAGTGTTTTATTTTTTGGAGTGAACCATCTGATCGAAAAAATCATACAAGCCCGAAGCGAGGGAACTTACTTACGCCTTCGGGATCGCCTGATTCGTCCGCACTTACTGATTTTAGATGACCTTGGAATTAAACCTCTGCCTCCGGAAATGATCCAAGATCTTTACGATATCTTGGAGGAGCGCTTCCAAAGCAAATGTACGCTCATCACGTCCCAGCTGCCTGTCAGTAATTGGAGTGAAGTGATTCCCGATGAAGTCGCGATCGAACCCATTGTCGATCGTATTGTTCAAGGCTGCGTGCAGGTCGAACTTCAGGGTGACAGTTACCGAAAAAAGAGGGGTCAAAAAATAGAAGCTTGAAAAAATTACAGATCCAGTGGAAATTTAAATTAACACGCAGTCAATGGCACCCAATCGGGGTGGCTCTCTAATTGGAAATCGCGTGGCTCTCCTTTAGGAAATTCGGCAGAATCGGGTTAAACGCCGCCCATTCCATGAAAAGTCATCACCCGACTGCCCTTTTTTTGCTCGCGCAATCTCGAATGCGTGAGTTGAACAAAAGTATGATAAAGGGGTTCTGACAGAGGGACATCATTTCGAATGTGTCGCTCAGGCGTTTTTTGCTCGCAGAAAGGGTTAAAGAAATAGATGCAGTCAAACTCTTTCCAGCTCATATCAAATGCACTTCCATGCACGAAATTGAGGTTACTCAATTGAAAAAAATTTCGAATCTTTTTTGCCGCTGAGTTCAGAAATTCCCGCTGTTTGACACCCGTTACTTGAATTTCACCGAGAATAGCGGTGATCGCGCAAAATTTGCCACAGCCTGATCCTACATCTAAGAGCCGCTCTACTTTTAAATCTTTCAAAATCTCGGAGGCCTTCAGTGCAACGTGCATCGGGGTCCAGTGAAAATGGGAGTACTGCCTGACATCGGGAGAAAAGAGGAGGTCAAAATGTTCATCGGTAACCTCTAAGCCCCCTTTCATTTTGCGCTTTAGGTTATGTGCCAAGGTGACTTGTTGTTTTTGGGTCAATCGCTGCGCATCCCCGTGCCATTCACTCATAACACCACCCCGCGATCACGATTCGCTCCCCTTCGATCACTTGCCTTGTTCGATGCTCAAATCCGTGAATCCCAGTTAGAAAAAGGATCACTGTGCCGAATGGTGGTGTCGGAATCGATTGAATCGTCTCTGGTTCACCCTTTTTTCTGATCTCAAGTGCTCCGCCCTTGATCTCATTTGCTTGAAGGGAAATTGAAAGTGAAAATGCAAAAACACGGGTCCCGTCGTCATGCCAAATCCCATCTTCTTCCCATTCATTTTTGGAGTCTCGAATGCTAATGATGAATTCAATTCGAGAGAATCGATAAAACTGACCTAAGAAGTCGAAGAATCTGCCGCCCTCTGACGTAAGCTTTTGAAAGGCATGGTCCACAGCATCCCAATTCCGCTCTTTCACGAGTCCGTGAAATGCGGGGTCGAGCTCAAAGCTCTTGAAGCAAAATCCCTCTGAAAAGAGTGCTGGGTTTAACATCGATGCTAGAACCTAACTCATTCGGGCCCGAAATGTCTCAAAATAGATTTATGATCTTCATCATATCCGTAGCCGGGTAGCGCATACCCTATTGCACCTCACCCGATTAGAATGGAACACAAGGAGATTGAATATGAGTGCAGAAATGGTTGTTTATATGATGATCGCAGTTGTGGTTGGGTTTTCTACTTTTTTACTTTGGGTTTCCCATGAAGAGAAATGAGGTCTAGAGAAACCCCCATTGCGACTGGAAAATAGTTCATATCGTACTCGGCCTTCCCATTCGAATAGGTGTTCACGAGGTGTGAGTGGGTAAATCGTTGATCTACAAACGCTCCCACCACGCCATAACGGTATTCGAGTCGGTTTCCGACACTCACATTCAGTCCTTGGGTGAGTTTTTGATCGTTCACTTGTTCGTAGCTCCAAGGGGTGTTTTTCTTTTCGTAGATGAGCCGATTTTCCCCGAGTGTCACCCCCGCATCAATATGAGGAATGTAAGATACGGATGCTTTTGCGCCTTGATAGAGCGTGAACTTGTGCCCATATCCAATTTGCAAATCGAGTTGTTTGTGGGTGCTCTCAAAGCGTGTCAGGTGCATGGCCCCTGGATCTGAGTACCCCGCTTGGTTGGGCGCTAGGTTAATCGCTTGTTGCTGATTCAGCGCGACTCCATCGACCGTTCCAATCACCTGCTTCGTCTCATAATTTTGTTTAAGAAACTTAGGGTGAAAAACATTGATTTCTAAAACATCCTTCTTGTGTTCCAGCGCAAAAGTGAATGAATTGGTGGGTTCATCGACCCAGCGGAATGAATTTTCAAACTTATCCCAATTCTTTGGATTGTAATATTCAGCTGAGGTTCGCTCAGCGAACGAAAAGTCCTTAATCACCACATTTACTCGATCGGTTTGAAGGTGGAGATCCGTGTTTAGGTATTGGGTGCGGTTGTAACCAAAATAGAATCGAATCTTCCAAGCCTGATTTTGGTCATCCTTGAGATGAATCTCCACCGGGCCCGCTCCCCGCTTGGCAGCGCCCTCTAAAGATTCACAGATTTTCGCCTTTTGCGCCTTAGAGTCAGCCTTAATCAGATCCGTCAGGGGGGCTGAATTGATTGGGGCAACCTCCGAACAGCGTTTCGATGCTTCACTTTTTGTCCCAAGATCAAGGGCCACTTTGGACTTTTCTTGTTCGCAAAACGACATCAGATCAATGTTGATTTCATGTTCTGACATGGGCGTTGGACTCGGTGTTTGGGCCCAAGCGCTTTGAAGAAACCCGATAAAAAATAGCATCATTAAGCTCATGAAACCCCTATCGGCAAGAGCAGTTCTGGACTAAAACAGTCAATATTTCGACACTTTATTATTTGACATAGGGCCCATTCCTTTTACACTTCTCTCATGAACTTTAAAATTCTTCTGCTTGGGGTATCACTTTTCATTTCTAGTTTTGCTAGCGCTCAGACGATCTATCAGAACATTTACAACTCCGTCGATAAGACCAAGTTGGTTCAAGTCCTAAAGGAAATGACAGGAGTGGTTCCGGTCACCGTTCAAGGGGAACAGTTTACCATTACCAATCGATACAGTTCTGAAGCGAAAGCAAATTATCGCAAATACTGGACCCAGTACTTTCAGGGTCTCGGAATGCAAGTTCAAGAGTTTTCATACAAAACAGCTCACACTAAAGTTGAAGCTCAAGGGCATAACCTCGAAGCCATCCTTCCGGGCATGAGTGCAGATTCAATTGTAGTGATCGTTCACTACGACAGCATCGGTCCTTCAGGATCTGAAACCGGAAATCCGGGCGTAGATGATGATATGTCTGGAATGTCGGTCAGTCTTGAAACCGCACGAATTCTTGCCCCTTACGCTGGGAAGTTAAAGTACACCGTTCGTTTTGTTGCAGCTGACTTTGAAGAATGGTCAGGCCCAGGCTTAGAAGGCGCTCGCGTCTATGCCAAATACATTAAGGATCTTGCTGCGAAACAAGGGTTCAAAATCGTAGCGGCTGTTGATAATGAACAAATCGGCTGGAGCGGCGGCGATCATGGAAAGACCGTCGATATTTTTAGCTGCTCAGGCGGAAAATACGATTTTAAAGAAATGGGCGATGCGCTTGCGAATGTAACCACTAAGTATTCAAAGCTTCAGGTTAAGCGTTCATGCATGGGACAAAACAGCGACCACTATGCGATGTGGGAAATTGGAGTACCAGCAGTGGTTTACTCCGAGCATAATCCGTTTGCGAATCCTCACTTTGATCAAAACGGAAATGATACGTTTGAAAAAATTGACCTCGATTATTTTTACAGTATCGCACAAGTGGGCGTGACCTTCGCAACTCAACTGGCTGGCGTTCCTGACGCTACAGAAGACTTTGCTCCCAGAAATTTGCTGACTTATTTTCAACGATAAGTTTGTCAATTAGCTCGAGCCTCACTGACTGAATCCTGACGAAATGCTTACGGGATGCTCATCGTATCAGTTAAATTGTTTGCTAGCCTAGGTTCAGAGGAAACTATGCAAACACAACTGAATAAATCGGCATCTCGCTCGCGTGGAATTGATCCTTTTGTAAAATTGGAAATCAAAAATGCGCGTTATTGCATTAAAACGGTCGACCAGATTTATGAACTTGAAAAAGTACTGAGCCTTCGTCAGAAAATCTTTGCTTCCGAATACCAACTGGCTGATTTGGGAATGGCTTTCGATATCGATCGCCATGATTTTAAATGTGACCATTTAATCATTAAAGAAAATGAAAGCGATCAAATCATTGGTACCTATCGCCTCCTCTGCTCAAGCTTTACGCAAGACTTTTACTCGGCAAATGAATTTCATCTGGATGAGTTTCTCTCGGCTCCCGGGGTAAAGCTTGAACTCGGAAGAGCATGTATCGACCCTGAGCACCGTAAAGGATCTGTTTTAAGCCTTCTTTGGCGTGGGATTGTCCAATATGCACTCGAGACTAAGGCTGACTATCTTTTTGGCTGCTCGAGTGTCAAAACAGAGTCCTACCTCTCATCGCAAAACATTAACGAAGCATTAAGGCGTGAAAACAAATGGAGTCTTAATTGGAATATCGGCCCCACTGAGCCCTTCCAATTTACTCCTGAAGAGCGTGCTTCAACTCAGATGGAATCAGTGGAGCTTCCCTCTCTCTTAAAGAGCTATTTGGGAGCTGGGGCTCAAGTCTATGGTGAGCCCGCCTATGATCGTGAGTTCCACTGCTTGGATTATCTTACTATCTTGAAGCTCGCTGAACTGAAGAGCTCTTTTGAGAAACGTTATGGTTGAGGCTCGATCTTACTTTAAGTTTTTGAGGGTGATTCTGACTTTTGTAGTCTTTATGCTTGAGGCAATTCTCCGTGAGGGAGGCTCATTTCTTTTGGGCAATCGTCGATCGACTCACCGACAAATGCAGGCGGAAATGGCTTCGCTCTATTCCGATCGAGTTTTAAAGATTCTCAATATTCACCTTGAAACCTCAGACGCTTTTCCTTCAATTCGAAAAGGCTTACTCGTTTGTAACCATTGGTCCTATATTGATGTACTCGTGATCGCCAAACTGATTCCGAGCCTTTTCATTACCTCGGTAGAAGTCAAAAACTCGATCGGACTGGGGTGGATTACTCAGCTCGCTGGATGCCTGTTTGTCGAGCGTCGTAGCCGATTGAAGCTAGAGTCAGAATCCCAGACCCTTTCAGAAGCCCTCATGGACGGCGTGCCTGTCACACTCTTTCCCGAAGGTACATCAACCGATGGATCAAAAATTCTTCCGTACCGTGCAGCTCTCTTCCAAAGCGCGATCGATGCGAAGGTCCCCATCCACAACCTTCACATTGGGTTCGATCATGGGTCTGTGGCATACTATGGCGATTTAGAGTTTGGACCTCACCTGCTTAATCTTTGTAAACAAAAGGAAATCAAAGCAAGGATCTCGTATTTGGGAGAGTTAGTGCCTGAGGGTTTTGAAAATCGCAAGACTATTGCACTCCAGAGCTACACTTTAGCTTTGGAGGCTCACTCTCTCGCTTCTCATCAATGAGGAAAGAGTGTTGAATGCCCCTCGGGAGACAAATACATCCCGTACTCGGTATGACCAATATTGGGTACCGTAACAAGATGATGTCGGTGACCTGTAAACTCATGATCGAGGTAGGATTTAAAGTTCAAACCTCTCTCATATCTAAAACGCCCCTGTAAAACTGCTGGGCAATCCTCGTCCACTTCAGCCGGATCGGTGTTCGTATCTGCTGATCCGAGGAGGTAGGTCACATCTCGATTCAGGTATTGTTCAATCAGAATCTGCCTCGACACGCGGGAGAGATATGGGTTTAAGTGATCGAGGCCATATTTGTAATCGTTATAAATACAGCTTGAACTTGAAGGAATGGAGAAGCTACTGGAACTATTGGGATCAGGGCGATCTTGATTTAAATAAACGTAGGATCCAGGATTAAGAACGATATAGCGAAGACGAACATTCTTCACCTCATTCTCCACTTGATTCGCCAGTGCATACTTTTGGGTGAATTGCCCACCTGCGGAATGCCCGGTCAGAATCATCTCATTCAAATTTGGAAAGTGC
>CAIOKW010000123.1 GCA_903858975.1 Oligoflexia bacterium
ATCAGTTCCATCCAATCAAATGGATTGGTGCTACCGTAATGCTTCGGCAAACCGAGGCTGCGAAGAAGGCGATCCGCTACAAACTCAATGTATTGGGTCATCATCTTCGAATTCATCCCAATCAAAGAGACCGGGAGGGACTCGCTGACAAATTCTTTCTCGATTTCAACTGCGTCGGTGACAATTTCAAGAATTCGAGCAGCTGAAAGCGCATCGAGCATTCCATACAATTGACATGCGAAATCGGTGTGAAGAGCCTCATCACGGCTAATGAGCTCGTTTGAAAAAGTAAGACCTGGCATCAAGCCACGTTTCTTTAACCAAAAGATTGAACAAAAACTTCCAGAGAAGAAAATGCCTTCCACGCAAGCAAACGCAATCAATCTCTCGGCAAAGCTTTGAGAAGAATCAATCCACTTCAGCGCCCAATCCGCCTTCTTTTTAACAGAAGGAATGTGTTTAATTGCCTTGAAAAGGTAATCCTTTTCTTTTGGATTTTGAATATAGGTATCGATCAATAGTCCGTAGGTTTCAGAATGGATGTTTTCCATTGCGATCTGGAACCCATAGAAACAACGAGCTTCAGGGATCGGTACATCTTGATAGAATCGAAGCGCTAGGTTCTCATTGACGATCCCGTCGCTTGCCGAAAAGAAAGCAAGGACATGAGAAATGTAGTGTTTTTCGTCTTCTGAAAGTTTTTTCCAGTCGTTCAAATCTTGATAAAGGTCGATCTCTTCTGCGGTCCAGAAAGAGGCCATGGCTTTTTTATAGAAGTTCCAGATTTCAGAGTGCTGAATCGGCATCAGAATAAAACGTTCTTCATCATGGAATGATGAAAAGTCCTTCATCCCTGAATTTGAAGTTTGCAGATTTGGCATCGTGTTCATTCCTAACATTTGATTCTCATTCACTGGTGTCGCGGTTTGCATCGTATTTCCTTCCATGACTTCCCCCTTATTTCAATCCCCTAAACTCTGTTCCGATTTTTGGCACAGAGAGACCCCCGAGATGAGACTGCGTTGCAGCAATCTCTCCCCTTTTCTCAAAGGTCTGTTTATTAATTTTCCCCCGCAGACTCAAAAATCCAATTTACCCTCTGATCGCTTCCCGAATGGGCCGGATCAGGTCTCAAAGATAGATTTTTGTACTACTTGTTCAGGTTGACCGAGGAAATTCTGGCTGTCAATTAGTAGTGGGGTAAAAAAACGAGACACTACGTATTGCGTACTTAGGGTAAAAAAAAGCTAGATGCGATGTATTATTTTTGCGGGTGGCAGGCCGCAACAGACTTTGTCCAAGCGCTCCAAATGGGTTCCAAAATGAGCGAACAATTTGAAACTCCGAAGGTTTTTGCTCTCGTGCCTCGGAGGCTAAAAATGATGCCATTTTGAAAATCGGTAAAGCCCCACCCTTTCCGGCCCCCAAAGGCTACTTGACGGCTTAGAAGCAGAGAGTTATCAGTTCCGCATGACAAAAAACCTTCTTGTGAAGACCCTCAGCGTTCTCTCTTTAACCCTAGCCCTGAGCGCTTGTCGCTACTCAAATGAGTTCAGCGGGACTTTTAACGGAGAAGCCGCGAAACTAACCGCACTTTCAAACAACACCGATAAGTACTGTATTGCTTTAAGCCTCGTGACCCCAGAAACCACGCGAAAGAACTTCATCAGCGCTCAGTCTGTATTTGACGAGAACAGCCTCACAGAGCCCAAGAGCTTCAATACCAAAGGGACGCCTTGCAACGCCAATATGAGCGAGTATTTAGCCGGCACCCGCACCTCTCAGATCTTGGGCAAGAATGTCGTGATGGACACTCAGATCGTGAGCTTTAACCTTTGCCGTACGGTCTATTATACTCAATACCTCTATCAAGACGCTCTTCAGTTCGAAATCCGATCTAACGCTGACGACCAACTGGTCGGTACCTTTACTGGCAAAGGTCTTCAGGACTCCTATACGGACTACGCTCACCCGAGCAATTATAGCGCACCTTATATCTGCGGAAACACCCATCCGGGCTTTCCTCATCCTCCGCACCACTTTGGTGCATTTGGGAACTAGCAATTCTCGTCCCCTCGGCTTAAAATTGTAGTTATGAACTACTACAGCGATTCATCCGAGTGGAAATACCTTTTTCGTAACGCGATTAATTGGGATGAAATCATCCCCCTCTATTATCCGACGTTTCCAACTCCACAGGGTTTCAACAACAAGGAAGAAATCATTGAGTTTTTCGAACAGATTCTGGAAACCACTGGAAAATGGACCGGGGAGACGCTCCGTGCCCGCGCCAAAGAACTGGATGAAGTTGGCTGCGCAAAATTGAACCCAGACGGATCCGTTGAACTCTTAGAACCGATTTCTAAAACCTACCAAGAAGCCATCAAACTGGATTTGATCGGAACCAGCCTCGACGAACGTTATGGAGGCTTAGGCCTTCCCTTGGCGGTCATGATGACCTCATTTGAGCAAATTGCTCGTGCTTGCATTTCCACCAGCACTCAACTGGGATTTTTTACCAGTATGGCAGATATGATTGAGCGATTCTGCGATGAGGAAACCCGAATGCGCCTCATCCCAAAAATCATCAAGGGTGAGATCAGCGGGAGCATGTGCTTGACCGAACCCGACGCCGGATCGGATGTCGGCTCTCTTCGCACCTCCGCTGAAAAGCAAGCGGACGGCTCTTACCTCCTCAATGGAACCAAGTGTTTCATTACCAATGCAGGCGGCGGCTTTGGCTTTATTCTCGCACGGATTAAAGGTGCTCCGGATGGACTTTCAGGAATCTCTCTCTTCCTGGCTGAAGAGAAATTAAACGGTAAACAGAACTACCGAGTCAGTAAAATTGAAGAAAAAATGGGAATGCACGGCTCTATGACCTGTGAGGTGGTTTATGACAACACCATCGCCCACCTGGTCGGTGAGGAACATGAAGGATTTAAAATCATGCTTCACTTGATGAATGAGGCCCGCATTTCGGTGGGACTTCAGAGTATCGGCGGAATTGAAGCCTCACTGGAACGTGCACGCGAGTATGCGGAAGTCAGAAAACAATTTGGAAAACCCATCGCTGAACTTCCTCTCTTCAAACGAAACATTGAAGATTGGGAAGCAGAACAAGACGCTTTTCGCGCATTCATGGTCGATACCATTTCATCTTTTGATATTTTTCAAAAGCTTGACCTGAAGCAACGCCATCACGGTGAGCTAAGCGAGACAGAATCCAAACAATTAAAGCGCCACCACGACATCACTCGAGCTCGTACTCCACTAGTGAAATATACGGGTGCTGAGCTGTACTGCACTCTTTCCGTAAAAGCGATTCAAGCCTTTGGTGGA
The DNA here is from genome assembly GCA_903858975.1 of Oligoflexia bacterium. Classification (GTDB taxonomy): domain Bacteria; phylum Bdellovibrionota; class UBA1018; order UBA1018; family CAIMNF01; genus CAIMNF01. Next base: position 3,343 of record CAIOKW010000123.1, read on the forward strand.
TATGGGTACATGAAAGAGTATGACGTAGAACGCATTCACCGAGATTGCTTTGGTGCTCTCCTATATGAGGGGACTTCGCAAATTCAAGCATTGATGGCGATGAAGGATTACATCAAAAAAATCATGAAGAACCCAGCACGCTATGTTCAATCGATGATGGCGGCCCATCCGATTGGTACCCTCGGGGAGAAGAATGAATTCAAGAAAACATATCTAAACCTTCAGTATGATTTCCAAAAAAATATCGCGGGTCTGATTCTGAACTGTTTTAATCCAGGAACAGGACTTCTGGAGAAACTCACCCATCTGAATGATTACTTCAATAAAGAGTACTGGCAGGACCAAGAGAAGCTTGAACGCGTCATGACTCACGCAGAAACTCTCTGTCAGGCGCTCAGCATGATCGAAATTCTAAAGGTACTAGGGAAACAAGCGGCCCGCGATTCTTCTCGTAAGCCACTCTTTGACCACTACCTAAAAATTGTGAAGCCTCGCTTAACAGCCATTTATCAGGACTGGGAAATTCGCTCTTAATTCCCAAGCTTCGCAAAGGGTGAAAGACTTCCGGCAAGGTCATTGATTTTACCTGGGGTGAAATACACTCCAGAAATCCTTGGGTTTTGGGCTTTTTGGAAAAAAGTGATGAGGTTCATGTTATCCATGACTGCGGTAATTGTACTTGCATACTGAACCCATGCGCCCACTTGCCCTGCCACGAGTACGCCGCCGCTTCTCGCGCTCCAGGTCTCGGTCGGATCAAAGTTTACCCCTCTACGCTCTAAGGATGCTGAGAGGCCAAAGAAGAGAACTTGGTTTAAATCCTGAACAGAAATCGGTTTCAAACAAGTCCCGAATTTTTGTGGATTCTCAACACACATGAGCCCTGGATCCCGAAGCCCTATTCCCGAAGCGACGAAAAACCCATCTGCTATAATGGCAAACCCTGCATTTCCCTGTGCCGATAGAATCCTTGCGGCACGATCAATTGCATAGCCTCGGATCATGCCATTCAGGTTCAGTTTCGTTCTTCGGTTATAAATTCTAAGCCGTAAAGGATTCTGATCCACGATCAAATTCTTTTTACCTAAAAGATGAATCGGGTTTGGACTCAGAGCAGGCTTCGAATCCCAATCCGTTACTTTATTTAAATCAAGATCCGTTTCCTCATCCCCAAACTTATAAGGAACAAAGGTGACATCAAACTTTCCTTCGGTTTGCTGAAACATACGGTCACATTCAGTCAATATATCGAGGAATTCCTGCGTAATCGGCACAGGTGATTCAAATGCTTTTTCATTCACTTGATAAAGGAGACTCGTCTTTAAAGTGCTGTCGGCTAAAGATGCAATCCGCTGAATTTCATTCTTAGCAAGGGCGAGCGATTGTGAGGCCGGAACCTTTGATTTTGCTTGGGGCCAAATCCGAATCTCAATCCGCTTACCAAAATCATTGAAAGAAGTTTGGACATAGCCTTTGCTCACCAACTTCTGCCAGGGACGCTCCTGAGTCACCACCTTAGGCGAACTGGAGCAACTGGAAATCACCGTGACGAACACACATACAAAAAGATTACGCAAAATCATAAGACAAATTCCATTCCTTCAAACCCATAACTCCATTCCACTTCTCCGAGCACTTGCCCTGCATTTTGATACTGCTTTTTTTGCAAGGAATAGTAACGCTCAGTTTGATGGTAACCGTCCGTAATTTTTTGATCCGAGGCAGCTGGATCATGGTGAACAAACACGATTTTCTTGATGCCTTCTCGGATTGCAAGATCAAGCCCAATCGGAGCCGCAGCATGCCCCCAATCGACTTTTTCAACCGCTTCTGAGAGCGTGTATTGAGAATCAAAAATCATCAGATCGACATTCTGATACAAGGGTAAATCTGCTCCCAACTCATCTGCAGAAACCCGTTTCGCCTCGGTATCTACACAATAAGAGAAGGTCTTCCCCTGGTGTGTGATCTTATATCCCCAGCATGGATCTGGATGATCGAGCTGATAGGGAGTGACCTCGAGGTCGCCAAACATTTTTGGAACTCGAGGGCTGATGATCTGAGTCTCAATCTTTGCGCCCAAGCTCTGAACCGGTACCGGAAAAAATGGCTTCTTAAAGATCGTAGGATAAATGTCTTTTAATTCGGGCTGAACCGCATAATTTCGAATCGTGTTCCCTGGAATAAAAAGAGGGACAAAAAATGGAAGACCAATCAGATGATCCCAATGAAAATGAGTAAAGAGTAAATCGACGGCGCCCTGCCCTTTACCTAGGGGTCCAGCCAAGAGCTCATAGCCTAATTTACGAATCCCACTTCCAGCATCAATGATTAGTCGTTGCTGTTCCGTTGAAACCTCAATGCAGGAGGTATTGCCACCGTATCCACCGAATTGCTCGCGTGGGAGCTTTTCTAAAAATCTTTCAACTGTGGTTCGATCGGTGGTTCGATCACCGCTCTCAGAAGCGAAACGTTCGAGCACATCGCGAATTCGCCCTTCGATTTCCTGTGGTGTGTGAGGTGAAGGAAGGGAACCCCTTCCGCCCCAGATCTTGATCTTCATCGCCATCCACTCAGTTTATGGGTTTCAGGATTGAATACCAAGTGAAAATCATGATTCACGACGCCAAAGACTTGACTTGGTTTTTCGTCAACCGACTGGATTTCCGCTTCTGAGGATTGAAGTTTTAGCCTCTCGGCTCTACTCTTTATCTATGTCAATTCTTCAATCCCAAATCCAAACCGGCAGTGCTGAATTCAAATCCAATGAAGCCTTTCATTTGGATGAAGTGAAAACCTTAGAAGAGCATCTTGCGCGAGTTCGCGAGGGGGGTGGCACAGATCTTCGCAGTAAGCATGAGGCCCGAGGTAAGCTTTTTGTGCGGGATCGTATTCAAAAACTCATTGATCCCGGAACGCCGTTTCTTGAGTTGGGAGCTCTTGCCGCGAATGGAATGTATGACAATGCGGCTCCAGGCGCGGGAGTCGTCACCGGAGTTGGCCTGGTTCATGGACGCGAGGTTATGATTGTTGCGAATGACGCCACAGTAAAGGGCGGCACCTATTTTCCCATGACCGTAAAGAAACACCTTCGCGCACAAGAAATCGCGCGCGAGAACCATCTCCCGTGTGTTTACCTTGTGGATTCGGGCGGAGCCTACCTCCCCCTTCAAGCAGAAGTTTTTCCAGATAAAGAACATTTTGGCCGAATTTTTTATAATCAGGCCACCCTCTCTGCCATGGGAATTCCTCAAATTGCTGTTGTCATGGGTTCTTGCACTGCGGGCGGAGCCTACGTTCCAGCCATGAGTGAACAGACTATTATTGTGAGAAATCAAGGAACCATCTTTCTGGGTGGGCCTCCCCTTGTAAAAGCAGCGACCGGTGAAATTGTGAGCGCTGAAGAGCTCGGAGGAGGCGATACCCACTCTCGAATATCAGGGGTTGCCGACTACCTTGCCGATAATGATGAGCATGCACTGGAGCTCGCTCGTGAGGCCATTTTACATCTGAATCGTCCAAAGCCATTTCAAATTGAAAGAATTGCGGCCGAGGAACCCCTGTACGATCCACGGGAGATCGCGGGAATTCTTCCGAAAGATCTTCGTCAGCCCTTTGATGTACGTGAGATTATCGCCCGACTCGTAGACGGCTCTCGCTTTCATGAATTCAAACAACTCTATGGCAATACCTTGGTGTGTGGATTTTCTTATCTCCACGGCATGCCGGTAGGGATTATCGCCAATAACGGAATTCTCTTTTCTGAAAGTGCTCAAAAAGGCGCACACTTCATTGAACTTTGTTCTCAAAGAAAAATTCCGCTCCTCTTTTTACAAAACATCACTGGCTTCATGGTGGGTAAAAAGTACGAACATGGCGGGATCGCAAAAGACGGGGCAAAACTTGTAAATGCCGTATCGACGACGAAAGTGCCGAAACTCACGCTCGTGATTGGCGGAAGTTTTGGTGCCGGAAACTACGGAATGTGTGGCCGCGCGTTTGGACCTCGTTTTATGTACATGTGGCCGAATTCAAGAATTAGCGTGATGGGCGGCGAACAAGCTGCAGGCGTTCTTTCAACTGTAAAAATTGAGCAGCTCCAAAGCCAAGGGAAGCAATTATCAGCGGCTGAAATTGCAGCCATTCAAAAACCGATTTTGGAGCAATATGAAAGAGAAGGATCACCCTACTATTCCAGTGCTCGTCTATGGGATGATGGGGTTCTGGTTCCTTGGAAGTCTCGTGCACACTTAGCGCTCTCACTCAGTACCGCACTCAATGCGCCCATTGAAGAGACCCGCTTCGGAACTTTCAGGATGTAGTTCTATTTCCAGAAAAAGAAATAATCCTCCGCTACATCATCGAAGCGGAGTGATTTCTTATTGCAATGAGGACAGAGAAAAAGATCTTCGTCTAAATCGGTCGTCACGAGTTCTTTTTTGAACTTCTCAAGTAATACCATTTTTCGGCAGGACTCACAGTTGAATGGGGCTGTGGCAGATATGACTTGTCCGCCTGCGCCAAAATTCTTGATATAATTAAACTGATCTACGAGTGCGGTAGATATTCGGTAGAAAAATACCTTCACACCCTGTTTGTGTAGAGCGTCAAAAAACAAGATCCATTTACGAACGCCCACAGAATTGATTCTGGAGACCTCATAACAATCCAGATGAAGTTCTTTCCCTTCAATATCAATCAGAGAAAAATCAGACGATTCGTCGATATTTCCAACCAACTCCATATTGGGAATTTGCCCTGCGGCATGTTTGAGAATTTTCATAAAAGGGTTCCTGCTCCTCTCATAATGGGGTAAATAGGAACAAAAAGCAACGCCCGCCGAAGTGAGAGAAAAAAGCATGAAAACAGAAGCATTTACCTTTGACGATATCCTTCTCATCCCCTCTTACAATCACTATGAATCTCGAAAAATGGTCAGCACGAAAATGAAGGATCGAACCGGCAAGTTGGAGCTTTCACTCCCCGTGATGAGCTCGAATATGGACACGGTGACGGGCCACGAAATGGCAAAATTCATGAGTCAAAAAGGCGGCATTGGTGTCCTCCACCGATTCATGACCATTGATGAGAATGTCGAAGAATTCAAAAAGTCACCCCAAGGAACCTTTGTTTCTGTCGGCGCATCCACGGCCGAGCTTGAACGGGCGCTCGCACTTCGGGATGCCGGGGCCGATTTCTTCTGTGTGGATGTAGCCCATGCTCATGCTCGCTACATTGGTAAAATGCTGAAAGAGCTACGCCAAATTTTGGGCGATCGCTGCATCATGGCTGGGAACATTGCCACCTATGCAGGTGCGGACTACCTCGCCTCCTGCGGCGCGGACATTCTTAAAGTCGGAATCGGCGGCGGATCCGTTTGCAGTACTCGAATTAAAACGGGCTTTGGAATTCCAACCCTGGCCTCAGTACAAATGTGTGCTCGCGCTGATCGATCGATTGTGGCCGATGGTGGGATTCGTAACCCAGGCGACATCGTGAAAGCCTTAGCCTTTGGGGCCGACTTTGTCATGATTGGCGGAATGCTCGCAGGCACCCGCCCTACCCCAGGAGAAGTGATCACTGAGCCTTCAGGGAAAAAAGTGAAACTTTATCGAGGCATGGCCTCTTCAGAAGCGCAGCAAGATTACATGAACCACCTCGCAGATATTGGTAAAGCTCCCGAGGGTTCGTCCAAAGCATGGAAAATGCCCGATTGGAAAACCGCAGAAGGCGTTCAGACCCGAGTGAATTATCGTGAAGACGAGGATTTTATTCTCTCAGACATTATTGGCGGCCTACGATCAGGAATGACTTATGCGGGAGCCATTGATATTCGAGAACTCCAAAGGAAACTGGACTATGTCCACGTGACTCAGGCCGGACGCTTGGAGAGTATCCCCAGATCG
>CAIOKW010000124.1 GCA_903858975.1 Oligoflexia bacterium
ATTCCTTTTTGACCTCCAAGAGAAAGATTTTAAAGTAGAGGGTGGGGTCTGAGTCCTTACGGGTTTGAATATCAATTGAGGTCAGCGGCTGGATCGCTTTGATCTTTTTGATGAGACCCTCTTGTTCACTTGGGTTTGAAATGGCCCCCTGAACCTGAAGTGAGCCCTCCCTGCTGATCAGGCTCAATCCCGGATGTGACTTCACGAGGGATTCAAGTTGAATGCGGCTTTGTTCGTACCAGCCATCCTCAAGGGTGGTTTCATCGATGATGTTTGAGGGGAAAAGATTTTTTAAGTCCGCAATCGCCCGCGCCTCGTGGATCGATCTCACCACGCCCCTCAGAATAAAATGCTTTCCCTGGTCAATCACCTCTGAGGATTCGATTTGGTTCAAGGCTCTCAGAAGCTCAGGAGAGTGGGGGTGAGCCTTGCTGAGTTCGACCCGGATCAAATGAGTCCGGCTTTCAGATCCCGAAAGCTTGATAAAAAGAGTCGACAGTCCCTCATGGACGGCTTTTAAGAGAAGCTGCTCGCCACCCTGGATGCGGGTGTAGCGGACCGAATCCCCACTCACCGAATATTGCTTCAGTTCTGGTAAATCCAATACCCTTTGCTCCCCCAGCTCGAGGAAGATCGGAGCTCCTTCAGTTGAGGCACCCAGGGAGGGGAAAGGGAGCGAGAAGAGGAACCCTAGGACTAGAATTCGATGTAATTTCATGGCTTACCGGGGAGCAAGAGGGGTGCCAAAAGAATCCCTAAAAACAAATCAGAATTGACTTTTTCGGTCAGGAGAGGCACTAAAGAAGTTCGTACAAATTTTTTATAAGGAGAATGTCATGGCATCACGTACCGGTAAAACTCGGATGGCTCGTAAAGTAAAGCAAGCTCGCAAAGGAAAAGCGCGCAAACGTAAAGAGCAAAACAAAGGAACCACTCCTAAGTTCGCAATTCACAAGAAGTAATTCAACTCTCTAAACCACAGGGAAACACTATGGCACACGAGACTCTCTTCACTTCTGAATCAGTGACTGAAGGACATCCGGATAAAATTGCAGATCAGGTTTCTGATGCTGTTTTGGATGCAATTCTATCTCAGGACCCTCGCGGTCGAGTGGCGTGTGAAACCTTAGTGACTACGGGTTTAGTTGTGATTGCAGGCGAAGTGACCACGAATGCTCGTGTTGATTATGCTCACGTAGCCCGTGATGCGATTCGAAGGATCGGATACGATCATTCGGATAAAGGCTTTGATGCAAACACCTGTGGCGTCATGGTGACCTTGGATCGACAGAGCCCAGATATTGCTCAGGGCGTGACGACTGGCCAGGGAATTCACAATCAAAAAGAACAAGGGGCCGGGGATCAGGGAATCATGTTTGGTTATGCAACCAATGAAACCCCAGAGCTCATGCCCTTAACGATTTCTCTTTCTCAGAAGCTCGCGCAGCGACTTTCTCAAGTGAGAAAAGACGGAACTCTTCCTTGGTTACGACCTGATGGGAAAACTCAGGTGACCGCGCAGTATGTGGATGGAAAACCTACTCGCGTGGATGCAGTGGTGGTTTCTACTCAGCATGCAGAATCAATTTCTCATGCTCAAATCGTTGAATCGGTAATGGAAGAAGTCATCAAGAAGACCATCCCAGCGAATCTTCTCGATTCTAAAACAAAATACTATATCAACCCAACTGGCCGCTTCGTAATCGGTGGACCGATGGGTGATTGTGGTCTTACCGGTCGAAAAATTATTGTTGATACTTACGGCGGTCATGGTGCTCACGGTGGTGGGGCTTTCTCGGGTAAGGATCCTTCTAAGGTTGATCGTTCTGCCTGTTATATGGCTCGCTATGTGGCGAAGAACATCGTGGCGGCTGGTTTAGCTGAGCGTTGTTTGGTTCAGCTTGCGTATGCTATTGGAGTTGCTGAACCAGTGAGTGTGCATGTGAATGCATATGGAACTGAAAAGGCACCACTCTCAAAAATTGAAGATGCTGTGAAAAAGACCTTCCGATTAACTCCGGGTGGAATTATTGAGTCACTCAATCTTCTTCGACCCATTTATTCAAAGACTGCAGCCTACGGACATTTTGGAAGAAATGAGCCTGAGTTTACTTGGGAAAAAACAGACCAAGTAAATACACTGAAGTCTTACATCTAGTTCCTCTTAATTAACGATGAGTCTTGTATTCTTTTTCCTCAAAATCTTTCCTTTCTTTGGAATTGCCTTAACGGTTTTATTCTTTGATCTCGCTCGTACTTTCAAGCGGAGAGGAAATAGGGCTTGGATGGGGATGATTTTGTTTGGTATTTTTTCGCTCGGTCTCACGGCCGCGTGGGTTTATTACCGGGGCGATAAAAATGCAGATCGCTGGTTTGGTCATCTGGTTGCTTGGCTTCATCAGCGTTGATGGGTTTGTTTTTTGTCGCTCCGCTGCACGTGCTTACACAGTAAAAATTTAAAAAAACCGTAAATAATTGAATTTAAACGCGTTTTCAGAAAGTCATTTTTAAGTCCCGTCAAAAATAATTTTTTTTCAGAAAAGATTTTGACAGTGCGACAATATCTGCCTTACCCTATTAGTGGCTAAGAAGCCCTCGAGTCGTAAGGATGGACTGACTCTTGAAACAAGAACTCACGGAAGGAGTTACAAATGTTAGAGACCCAATTCCCAATTAATTCAGACCTCATTGAAAAAGCAGCTCAAACTGAGCAAGGTGTACTTATCAGCGGTGAGAACGGAACCGGAAAAGAGCTCATTGCTCGTATCATTCACGGTCGTTCTTCACGTTCAAATGGAAACTTTGTTGTATTGAACTGCGCACTCAGTGGCGAAGTACTAGAAGCAGAATTCCAATCTAAAATTGAAGCAGCTACGGGTGGAACAATCTTTTTTGAAGAGATCAATGAGCTTCCACTTCACCTTCAAGCGAAATTAGTTCAGAACGCATACCCGATTCGTATGATCGCTTCTTCTGATTCAGCTCTTCAAGAGGCAGTAGCGGAAAAACTTTTCCGTTCTGACCTTTATGCAAAAATTTCTTACGTGGCAGTGAGCATTCCTGCACTTCGTAATCGTATCGAGCAGATCCCTATGCTTGTTACTGCATATATTGAAAAATATAATAAACTAACAGGTTCTAGCGTGAACTCTACTCCAAGTGCTGAAGCACTGGATGCTTTGACTAGCTACGGCTGGCCTGGCAACATTCGCGAGCTTGAGCACGTGATTGAAAGAATTGTGATCATGAAAGGTCAAGGCACTGTGGATGGAGCGGATCTTCCTGCGAAGATTTCTCAAACTACACAAGCTGCTCAAAACGGAACAGGCGCAAATGCAGACTTAGATTTCCCACGCATGTTTTTGTCTGACAAAGGTGTTGATTTGAAAGCAGTTGTAACTGCATTTGAAAATCACCTTGTTGATCAGGCACTCGCTCGCACGAGTGGAAACAAGAATCGTGCTTCAATGCTTCTTGGTTTGAACCGCACGACTTTGGTTGAGAAGCTTCGTAAGCGTGGAATGATTACTCCACTTAAGGCGAATAGCGATTTCCGTGGTTCAATGAACGGAATGAACGAGTAATAGTTCGACCATCCAATTAGTCTCTAACATTAAAAAACCCCACTCAGGATTTCCAGAGTGGGGTTTTCTTTTTTGATTCAAAGGGGGGGATTGGATTTTGAATCAAAGTGATAAAAATTGTGTTGGGCGGGCAGGGCTTCCAGTGAATGAGGCTTCGGTTACGGCATTATTGTTTAAAAAAGTGATACTGCTGCTGTTGTTTTGATTTGTGGAGATTTCGAGGCGGAGCTGTTCGTGCGTGGCTACGAAATGAGTAGGGTGTGCAGCAGTTCCTTGGACCTGGTTCAGAGTAAATTGAAGCCAGCGATTAGTTTCGATACACATGTGGTTCGGACTGCATATTGCTGAAACTGGAACTCGAATGATCTTTCTCTGTGTATCAATCAAGATGCTCTTTTGGGGGAGTGAAGCGAGTGGGTTGCTTGGGTTCATTTGGACGAGAGGCTGAGAAACAAACACTTCATATTGAGCAGCGAAACTTGGGCTTGCGATGAAGAGAGCTAGGGTCATTAGTGTTTTAAGTGAATTTCTCATTTTTATACCTCTTTGCTGTGAGAGGTACTTCTAACTGAGTTCTGGCAGTAATATAAATTATTCGTTTTTAAGATGACCTATTAGTATAAATTCTCACATCTAGAGTGAAGAGAAGAGAGGTGAGTCTCAAGATTCTGAAATCTAAGGGCTTTCTTGGTTTGAGCCTGCCTTTTCCTTATTGTCTTTGATGGTTTGGCGAATGAGGTTTCTCATGATTCGATTCCGGTTTACCTGACCTACGAGGGCTTTTGCATCATCGTAGAGGCCTGGATCGTTGATAAATGCTCCCATGGATCCCTGTCCTTGATCTATTTTTTCGAGAATCGAGTTTAGGTGTCCAATGGTTGATTTCAATTTCATTTGGCTGAGCTCTTCATTGATCTTGCTTGAAACTTCCCCGAGGTTCTTGCTCGTAATAGAAAGGCCTTGGAAGAATTGATCAGCGCGGTTTCCTTTGTTAAAGGCGCTTAAGATGTGCTCAAAGCTTTCTGCAGTTTCGCTCAGCTTATGAACAAGTTGATCGCTTGATGTAATGATTTGCGAGAGGTCTTTGTTAACGCCTTGGGGAACTTCGCCATTGTTTTCAATTTCAGGTTGGGTTGGATCTCCAGGAATGAGGGAAAGATACTTATCACCCAAGACGCCTTGGGTAACGACCTCTACTGCCGAATCATGACGAATATAGTTTGCGTAGTCTTTTTCAACGCTGAATTCAACTTTCATGTCTCGAGACTTTGAATCAAATGAGAGTTTGGTTACGGAACCAATTTGAAGTCCTCCGAGAGTTACTTTTGCGCCATGGACGAGTCCGTCGATTTTTTGGAAGTGGGAAGTGTAGTGATTCACAGATGTGAAGATACTTTGTTTCCCGCCCAGGACAATAATTGAGATCATCGTGAGTCCAAGGCCGACCAGGACAAATGCGCCTACGCGTGATTCAATCTTTTTTTCATCAGCTTTCATCGAATGTGAGCTCCTGTCGTGAAGGATTTTACGAGAACGTTATTAGATTTTTTCATTTCATCAACACTCATGACGAGTTCGATTTTTCCTTGGTTTAAAATTGCAATGCGGTCACAGATCTCAAACGCGGCAGGAATGTCGTGGGTCACGAAAATTCCGGTCATCCCTTTTTTCTTAAATGCGAGGATGTTTTGAAGGAGTCGTCCGGTATTAACGGGGTCAAGTCCTGCGGTGGGTTCATCAAAAAGGACAACCTTTGGTTGCATGATAATCGCTCGCGCAAAGCCGGCGCGCTTTTGCATACCGCCTGAAAGCTCGCTCGGGAGAAGTAGGTTAGAGCCGCGCATATCAATCATCTCGAGCATTTGGTCAACGCGAGCATGAATCTCTGATTCACTCAGTTTCGTGTGGGCTCTGAGAGGATACGCGAGATTCTCTTCGACGGTGAGAGAGTCAAATAGAGCGCCATTTTGAAATACATAGCTAATTTCCGTCCGGTATTTAAACAGCTCTCGTTCAGAAAGAAGGGCCAAATCAATTCCCTCGAACAAGATTTCCCCTTGATCGGGATGTTCAAGGCCAATGATGGATCTTAAAATCACGCTTTTACCACTACCCGAACCACCGAAGAGACCCAGAATCTCACCCTCGTGGAGGTCAAAGCTCACTCCACGGTGAACTACTTTTTCGCCAAAGGATTTATGGAGGTTTTTCACTTGAAGGACAATCGGTGTGTTGGGTTCCGTATTCATGATATGCCTTCAGTATTTCGGAAAAACCGTAATGATAAAAAATTTAGTAAGGAAAAAATCTGCAATCATAATGAAGATGGAGCTCATAACCACGACCCAGGTTGTAGTTTGCCCAACGCCTCTTGTGCCCCCTTCAGTGGTCAAGCCCCGCCAGCAGGCCGTAATTGCAATGAAGAAAGCAAAAACAACGGTCTTTGCCATTCCAGTGAAAAGGTCCGCAAGGGTCAGTGTTTCAAGTGTTTTTGCGATAAAGAATTGAAAACCAATATTGAGTTCGACTTTCGCAATCAGCATCGCACCCATGAGTCCCACGTAATCCGCTAGGAGGGTTAGGATCGGAAGTGCGAGCATGCACGCAATCAATCGGGGGATCACGATTCTCTGAATCGGAGAGGTCCCGAGCGCTCGAATCGCATCAATCTGTTGGGTCACTTTCATGGAAGCGATTTCTGAGGCCATGCCGGATCCAATTCGTCCTGCAACGAGCAAACTGGTAAAGACGGGGCCCATTTCACGAAGAATAGAAAGGGAGGTCAGTTTTGGAACGTAAAGCGTTCCACCAAAGCGGGCGAGGCCGTATCCGAACTGAAGCGCCATCACGGAACCGGTCGCGATCCCGGTGATGAGGAC
>CAIOKW010000125.1 GCA_903858975.1 Oligoflexia bacterium
ACTATTTTAATCATCCGAATACTCCTTACAATAAGGGCCGCGATGAGAAAACGACTGAAGCGGTTCCACTCGGAGAAAAGATGGGACAAGGAGATTCTATGAACAAAGGCGCAGAGGGCGCGGTTCCGGATGATCTGGTTCAGTCTCCCATGAAAGATTTGAAAGACGAAGTAGAGTCAAAGCTTGGAGATATTACTTTTGGGCTTGAGCTTGATACCGATGTGGACGTGCTGAAGTTTTCAATTCCGGGGGACGAGCTTTTTGTTCAGGGTGGAATTGAGATTCGCAAGGAAGCCTATAAGCGCTTGGAACAACTCTCTAAAATTTTTGCAAAAGTGCAGGGGAATGTTCTGATTGAAGGGCATCTCGACAAAAAGCCTCCCATCAGTGGTGAGGATCCTTACTTGTTTTCTACGGAGCGCGCAATCTCGGTCATGAATTACTTTGTGAAAAACCAACACATGGATGAGGGGCGTTTCTGTCCGCGCGGAATTGCATCTCGCAGGGCTTGGAGTATGAATGGACGTGGAATTGCGTCTGATGATACCCGAAACCGCAGAGTGGAGTTCACGGTTTCACTCAAGAACATTTGTTCTCAAGAGTGAGCCTCCCCTAATTTCAATAATTCCTGAATGAACTTCTTGTGCGGATGGTTTTGCCGATAGGCAAGATACAGGGTACGATGCGCGTCCTTACCTAAAGAGGTGAAGTTCACGCGGCCCTCACTCAGCATCGCCTGGCAGGCATGGAGTGGGAGAACCGTCGCCGTATTGGGAGTCTCAGCCACAAAATTTACAATGGCGGTCAGGTCATTCCAGTAAAGGCGGTAAACGGGAGGTGGCATTTTTTGGCGCCGAACGAGCCACTCATCCACGGGATTCGTCTGGCTTGAAAGGGTGCACCATTGGGGTTTTAAAAGAGATGCGGACCGTTCAGGATCCACTTTCGTTTTTGCATGAGAAACAATTCCCCAAGTTTCAGAGTAGATCGGCTTACAGATGAAGTCAGTGAGCTCTTCTCGGTGCTCAAGAATTCCAGCATCCATTCCCGCTTGCACGAGCTCAAATGAGACCCGTGAAAGAGCCGAGATGTGAACCTCAAGACTGAGTTCTGGGTAGGCGGCTGTCGTTCCATTCCACCAGGGGAGAAGAATCTCTCGCATAAAGATTTGAGGACCCACGATTCCAAAGTGAGCGGGCTCATCTTGGTGCCTGCGAACCCGTTGAAGCCCAGCATCCCAAGCCACAAGCACCTGTTCAGAGACCTGAGCGATTTCGCGGGCAGCGGAAGTAGCCTCGAGTCCTCGGGGACCTCGTCGGTCAAAGAGCTTCACTCCGAGCTCCTGCTCCAAGTTTTGAAGCCGCTTCGAGAGTGCTGACTGGGTCAGCTTGAATCGATTAGCGGTACGGCTGAGGTGTGGATCTTGGACAAGACCTTGAAGAATGCGAAGATTTAATAATTCCATATTGGAATAACAGTATACCTAAAAACAAATATCTTTCATATCAAAATTTTGACATAAGATAGGACATGAAAACAGTATTTGGAATGATTTTTGGCCTTCTTCTTAGTTTTACCACCCTTACACCCGCCCAAGCTCAGATCGCAGGGATCAACCATTCTCGCATGAGCTACATTATAGACCGCGTACGCAATTGCTCGATTCTTCCTTATACAATGAATTCAAATCGCCAGAAAGTTTACCACGCGCTCACGAGCCATTGCCCAGAAGTAAAAGTAGTGGGCAAGGGAATCGCAAAGATTCGTGTGGATGGACACATCTTCCAAGTGAATCTCGTTGAATCGATCAACTCCGATGGTGATTTCTATGATGTACAAATCAACGATGTGGTGACTCGTGAAGTATCACGTGTTCCAAATATTCTTGCTTTCGGTGATGTACTTCTTGGAGTACTCAGCGGCCGGACCCAAGGACTCCCAGAGTCTTATGTCTCTGACGGAATCGTGCCAGAGCTTGATCAGAATTTGGTTCAAACCTCACGCTAAGCTTTTAAAGCGCTTTAGCTGTTCAGAAGTTAATTGATGAAAGATCCCTTGCGAACTCACGTAAGGGATCTTTTTTTTGTCAAAAATAGTGGCCCAAACCTCAATTGTTTTTGGGTGCACCGATTTGATTTGAGTCATGACCCAGGCATCAATATCAAGCGGGAGTGCCCGACCATAGTGGACTTGAATCGACTGAGTCACGCAAAAGTAATTTTGGTTCCAAACTACAACCCCCATTAACTCATCCAGTAAGCCTGCAGAGGCACCGCCGTGAACATGCCCCGGAGGTCCTTCTGATTTCGCCTTAAACTGGACACGACTCAAGAGGAGTTGTTGATCCGATTCATGAATCCTGTGTTCTACCGTAAATAATGGGCTCTCGGTTCCAGACACAAAGCTTTTTTCCCAATTGGGGAAGCGAGGATGAATTGATTGGGTGAATTCAACTTCTGCTGTGAAGGGAACTAAGAACGGGAAGCTCATCGCTGTCCGATTTCAAAGAAGCTTGCTTTGTAGAAATCTTTAAATTCAAGGTAAAGCTCAATTTGGCATTGTTGCTTCAGTTCAAACCCGTAGGTTTCATCTAGAATCGTCATCGGAATTTTACGTTGATCGAGGCTTGAATCGCAGGGAAATAGTTTTAACTCCATTTGTTGAACCTGAATTCCATCAATGGGAGTTTGCTGATTGACTGCAAGGGTGCTTCCCTTATGGAGAGTAAGCGTATCATCTACTTTTAGGTCACGAACTAATTTAAGAATCATCCCCGTCTCGATTTCAGACCATTGAAGGGGTGCCGTTTCAGCGCGCACGATCGGAGCGCTAAAATGGGTGAGGAAACAAAAAGCTGCGAAGAGAGACAAGATTTTCATGGTTTTAGTGTAGGGGAAGTTCTGATTTAGGCCAAGTGAGAAATTGACTCATAAGGGGTTCACGGGTGACCCATTCTGAGGCAGAAACTCACCCATTTACGCCCGGAATGGCATCTGCCTTGGCACCTGAATTGCTTATTAAGAGTATGGCACGAGCGGCTGGAAGGCAGGTGGTACTTATGGAGAAATTCAAGGTAACTAATAGTGTCTTGTTCGATGCACGGATGCCGGAGACGGCGTCAGATCCATCGCCTTAAGCGGTGGATGATGATTGAACCAGTTATTCAATCACAGCCTTGCCCGGGAGGGAAACCTCCTGGGCAATGTCGTTTTTAAACATCTGAATCGGAGGATTTATGATCTTAGACAAGATTGCGAATAAGAAGGTAGCAACGGTACTTCAAACAGCAAATTTACAAGACGCCGCAAAAGTCATGCGGGATCAGCACGTCGGAAGTGTAGTGGTGGTCAAAAAAGAGGGGATTCGGGAACTTCCGGTGGGGATTATTACGGACCGGGACATCGTAGTTTCAACGAGTGCATTTGGAATTCCGCCCGATAGTGTGCTTGTGCGTGATGTGATGTCTGCAAGTTTTGTTTGCGCCAAAATCAGTGATGGGTTTTACCGTGTTTTGAATCTCATGAAGGAGCACGGAATCAAGCGTGTGCCCTTAGTCGATTCGGAGGGGGTGTTGGCAGGAATGGTATCTACGCATGAGTTGATCGCAGTGCTCTCGGATGAGCTGAATACCGTAGTGAAAGTGACCGATCGACAGCATGAAGTGGAAGGTGAGCGACGTCCGCGCTTAATCTAAGTTTGACTGATTCATAAAACATAAAAAGAGGGGGGATCGTATGGATCCCCCCTCTTTTTATTGCTCTCGAAGTTCAATGGCTCGAATGGCGGCAGATCTTAATTCTTCATCCGAACCCTGGACCAACTCTCGATTCACCTCATGCTTGATGTACTGCTTAACTTCTTCAGGCAATGCCGCACGCAAGAGCCCTAGGAAGTGGGGCTCAGCGATGATCACTAACTCATTGAAGGCGAGTGCACGCTCGGCACTCGTTAAGGCCCGTGCAATGACCCCGGCGAAGCGTTCCGCATTTTGTTCATGATGCATAAAGGTTCGATCAAGCCCATGTCGAATCGTACCACCCCCGGCGCTGGACATTCCGGTTCCTGGGCGATCCGAGTCCATTTCTCCTTCTAAAAGATGTCCTTTGGGATTCTTGATTCGGTTGATAAAAAGAAAACGGTGTTCGGGAAGATCTCGATAGAATACGGCCTCGGTCCGATTAGCAAAAACATACCAGCGTGAAACTTTGGTGTGTTGATGTTGGTTTCGAAAGAAATTTCCGGATTGGGTTCTCATGCTTTCATTCCTCTTTGATGGTGCGTATCGTCATTACGGGTGTTTGCGATTCCACTTCAACATAAAGAGAGCAAATTACGCGCCATTCTCATCCTGGCGTAATCATGAGTTCGGGGTGAATCGAGAGACATTTTTTCTCAAGTAGAGCGCTTGAGATGCAGAGGACTTGAGAGCTGGGTACAAAAAGGGGTTGAAACTTGACGGAGCTTCCGAGACACTCAGCGTACGAATTTTGAATTCAGGGGGAAATCATGATGAAGACTATAATGGTCGCTTTGATCGGCGTATGTGTTGCTTTAAATAGTTTTGCGGCCTTGCCTGCAAATCAAATGGTACGGGTTCGTTTGGGGAATTACTCGCTTCAAATGAAACAGATTCAATCCCAAGAGATGGATCTTGCGGGTGTGAACTTGAAATCCAAGGAAGTCGATCTTCTGGTGACTCCACAGCAAGTGGATTGGTTAAAAGCTCATGGCTTTAACATCGTGTCACTGACCTCAAGCCGAGCGATGAGCGGACCTGATTCTCGTTATCAAAACCCGGCAAAAGTAGAGTCAGCGCTGAAACAATATGCTGCCGCATTCCCGACCATTGCTCGAGTGGCTTCGATTGGAAAATCGCTTGAAGGTCGCGATATTTGGGCAATTCGAATCACAAAAGATGTAGCGAAAGAAGATCCAACGAAGCCCCACGTATTTTTCAATAGTATGCACCACGCTCGTGAAGTCATGACTTCAGAGGTGGGTTTAGATATTGTGGATACTCTTCTGAATCAATATGGAAAAGACCCACAAATCACTCACTGGCTAGATGCTTATGTAGTGGATGTCGTTCCCATGTTCAATGTGGATGGGAATAATTTAGTTTGGACGAGCGATAGCATGTGGAGAAAGAATGCTCGTGGCGGTTACGGCGTCGATATTAATCGAAATTATCCGTATGCCTGGAATTCATGCCACGGATCAGGAAGCTCACATAGTGCTCAAGACTTTCACGGAGACAGTGCGGGTTCTGAAGTTGAAACCCAAGTCATGATGAATTTCGTGAGTAGCATTCGCCCTGTATTTTCGATTTCGTATCACTCTTATAGTGAGATCGTCATTTATCCATTCGGATGTGCCGGTCAACATACTCCGACTAAGGATGTGGTTGAAAAGATCGGGAAAGAACTTGCAAGTAAGCTTGTTTCTGATGATGGACACGGGACTTATACCGCTGGAACAGCGCCTGAGCTCTTATACTCAGTCGATGGAGGTGACATTGATTGGCTCTATGGGGTAGCACAAGTCATCCCATACGTAATCGAAGTCAATTCAAGCTCACAAGGCTTTCAGCCTTCTTACAGTAAATGGCGGGATAAGACCATTACCGGCCAACGGGCAGGTTGGAAATATCTCCTCAACCGAATGGATGGTTCATCTATTTTCGGTCAGGTGACGAATGGAAACGGGCTTGGAGTTGAGGCAGCGAAGCTCCACATCCGTTCTACAAACTCAAGTTTTGCCCAGGATTATACAGTAAATCCTAAAGGCTTCTTCAATGTGATCCTGAATCCAGGACAATACGAAGTGAGCGTCCAGGCAGCTGGTTTTCAGGCGCAAAAGAGTCTAGTCACCGTAGGTGATACCCGCGTGAAGACTGATCTGAATCTGAAGACTGCACGCAACTAATTGATCTGAATGAATTGAACGTAATGGGGAGTGACTCTGAAGAGAGTTGCTCCCTTTTTTTATGAGTTCAAGATCTGCATGAGTACGAAGGGTTGAACAATCAAAGAGGAGAAGGTTCGGTTTAAATCAGTTTCCCAGGTCGTCAGTTGTTCAGCACTGGGTTTTCCGAGCTTTTTCTCCTCGATCCAGGCCTGAACTTGAGTCTCATCATTCATGGCAATCGCAATACCCACATCGAGTAAACTGAGGGAAGGGTCTACCAGAATAATTACATCCCTTGTTGCGTGTTTTCTTAGGATCGACCACTCAGCGAGACCCAGGGTCTCCTCGAGGCTTTTTCTTAGGGTTTCTTTTTTTGTATTTTGATCAGACATGGGCTTTTGGAAGTCTTACCATAAATCGAGTATTCGGAGAACTGTGATCCAAAGTGAGGGTCCCTTGATGGGCTTTCATAATTCCAAGTGCGATGCTGAGCCCAAGCCCCGTTCCTTTTCCTACTTCTTTGGTCGTAAAAAAAGGTTCCAAAATCTTTTTTGCAATCTCAGTTGATATTCCAGGTCCACTATCCGTTACGGTGATTTCAATTAAGTCACCGAATTCCTTCACATTTAATTTTACCCACTTTTCGGGCAAGTCCTGTACAGCATCAAATGCGTTATTGAGTAAATTCAAGATCACCTGTGAGATGCGTGTGGGCTGACAATCGATGAGAAGGGATGGAGGGACATCGTCGATTTCAAGACTAATTTCGTGACTTCTAAAGCGACTGAGGCAAAAGCTGAGCGTGTCGTCGAGAATTCCACGCAGAGAGCTTGCTTCAAATCGGTCATGGGATCCG
>CAIOKW010000126.1 GCA_903858975.1 Oligoflexia bacterium
GCCGATTTTTTGGGAATTTAGGAGCCGGAGCTCATAAGGGAGGGGCCTTTAAAAATCCTATCCGCTTCGGGCAAGAGAGTATGAAAGACCCGTCAATAGATGGGCCCTCACTAAAGATGGTTAATGCTTCAGCTAGGTTTTTCAAAGTTCCGCCAGAAGAGTGAAAACAAGTTAAAATATCGTTTCGATTTAAAGCGAACTAAATTTTTTTACCGTTCCAATTTCCTATTTAGAATTACCCATTGAAAGCCAATCCTTTACTTTTTGTGGTGGCCTGCCGATCACTGCGGTTCGCCCGTCAGTGACGATGGGCCGCTCGATTAGAATTGGATATTGGCTAAAAATTTTAAGCCACGCATCTCGTGACTTTGGCGGATTCAGCCCGAGTTTGAGCATAGTGTATTCATCTTCGCCTCGTCTGACTAAATCCTTTGGCTCGAGTTTTAATTGTTTTAACAATGAGTCCAAAGTGTCAATACTGGGTGGCTCCTCTAAATATTCGATGATATCGAATTCGAGTTTTGCGTCTTCGAGAAGTTTCAGAACCTCATTCGATTTAGTGCATTCACTATTATGATAAAGGGTAATTTTTCTCATTCTTCGATCATCTCCATTAACTCAGGTGTGGTTCGTGCATGCTTTACGGCGGTCAGAATTTTGCGAGGAACCGTGTCCGAAATATCGCGAATCATTCCTACCCAATGCTTTACACGGTTAGGTATGAATCCCGAGTTAGCCGCCTTATCTTGATTCAAAATCGCATAACGCTGAATCGCAAATCGAAGTCGATCCGCGAGCGAGTCCGGAATGTCAGTGCGAAGCGCGGGTAGTGATCGAGAAGCGCGTATATCATGTGCAAGAAAAGGATTCTTAAGAATGCCTCTACCGATCATGAAATGGGAACACCCACTCTCGGCCTCACAACGGATCACCTCTTCAGGGGTGAAGAGATCGCCGTTTGCAACTACTGGGATCGAAATGAGTGATTTCACTCGCGCCACTGCATCCCAATGTACACCGGGTTTATAGCCCTCTTGCTTGGTTCGTGCATGGATCGTAATCCAGTTTGCACCGCCGTCTTCTACTGCGCGGGCAATAGTTTCCACCTCGTTTGGATTTTCCCAGCCGAGACGGATTTTCGCCGACACTGGGATGATTGCTGGTAGCGCCTTGCGAATGGCGCTGACGATTTCAGTAATCGCACAGGGTGTTTTCAAAAGAGCGGAACCTCCCGAGTGTCTGAGAATGGTGGGAGCTGGGCAACCAAAGTTAATGTCAATGGCACGAGCACCAGCGATGCAAGCTTCGATTGAGCTTGCTGCCATGAGCTCTGGTGAGTCGCCTAACAGTTGAAGTTGTAGTGGAAGTTTAGCGTGGCCAAAGACTGGCCCGTTGAGGTCCGGAATTTCAAGTAGAACCTGCCGGGCACGAATGATCTCTTGGCCAACTCGGATAAATTCAGACACTCCATAATCAAACCCCCCGAGATCCGCAATCAGCGCCCGCATCTGCGCATCCATGACGCCCTCCATGGGCGCAAGCACGAGTGCTGTTTGGTTAGGATTGATGAAACTCATTGCAGTTAGTTGTATCACAAAAGTGTGAGAATATTAAAGGGTCTCCCTCATGAACTCCCCATCCTAAATTTCCAAAAAATCAGCCGAGCCTTCGGCTAGGAATCGCTTATTAATGGTTCCGCTTCCGTGGCTGGGCAGCGGGTTCTAGTAGGTAAGTCCTTTTTTGAAAGCAACCTAAAATGAGGAAGATGGGCGAGCGATGTATTTTTCAACAATCAGTGAAGCGTATTTTCATTGGGACACTTTCTAGGTTCCAAATGCCCGTAAGCAAAACACAAGACAATCACAATCAAGAAGAGGATATTGGTGTTTTTGTTTACTACGCAAAACAATCCTAAGAGTTAGCATACTTAGAGTGGGTATAGAGCCGGTGTTCGAGCTTTTTTGGCTTTCTGAAGCCCTTGCAAACGTGGGGTGAGAACACGACAAATCGCCTACAGCGTTTGCCCCCGCCTTTATCACGTTCTATCGCATAAATATTTAGAGGTTTTTTAATACAATCAATTTCATTTAAATTATGATCACTTGAATTGAAATTTAGAAGGGGGGGGGATTTTTTCTGCCACTTTATAATCTAATTTATTATTATGCATTCCAGAATTAGGACTTCAGGATCTTGGAGGCCCGTATGAGTGAGGGCGAACTCATCCCAATAGGTTCCGGTAAATATTTTTGAGCCATCGAGATATGAGTCAAGTCCCTGTTTCTTTGATTTGGATTCGCGCCTTATTTTTTGAGAGTAAAGCATGGTTAGTCCTTTTCCCAGGGGGAGGTTGAAACTCCCGCTGGGGCTTCTCGTTATACTTCTAGAATACTTTCGATCTTCTTGATCATTTCAGGACTCATTTCGACAGGTTTGATTGCCGGTCCTTGCATGTTGTTTTCCGAGTGTGCGGGTTTTTGAATGGCATCTTTTTTTTCTGTTTTCATTTTAGTTCCTTTTTACTGGTTCCCTTAATTGAGTCCCATCTGCCGATTCCTTAAGCAGGTGTTATGCCATCGCCTTACCTAACTCGAGATCGAATGTATTGAGTTTGAAATACTCTTGTGGTTTCAGTGTTTCTTTACCCCTCAATTAATTGTGGGTAAAACCCTACGATTCAAAACGATGGGGGTAGGTGCTCTGACAAGAGTTTGACGATGACGTCTGGATATTTTGTACACAAAGAGTAAATAGATAATGGTACTCTTTGGATTGGCATCTATAGTCAGTTAGGAAAAATATGAAACACTTAGAACGAGTTTTAGCCCTGATGATCACGGGAAGTCTCCTCGCTTCGTGCGCAACCCAAACAGATCTTCTTACTCGCGATGAGTTTTTTGACAAAGACAATGGTGAGCCTGCATTATCGAGATCCATTGCCTCTGAATCTGATCCCTCAATTAACATTACGACCTCCGTTCAGGAGGTAGAAGTTTGTGATCGAAAATTTAGTTCAGTAGAGTGGATGAGCTCACATCCGAGTTTTAGAGTTGCGATAATAAACCGTAGGGTTTCTCAGTCTTCTCTTGAGTATGGGTGGCCAAGTGGCATCGAAGTGAAGGGGAAAGTTACTTCTCGTGCAATAAAAGTCACGGGCCCAGCGAGTGTCCAATTTAAGAGTCCCATCTTACCGAACCTTCCAATTTTGCCCATTAATGCTCCGTCAGAAGCTAAAGCTCAATTCAGAGGAAAGTACGCTTTAATAGTTTGTAAGTGGCACAATGATCACTCACCTTCTATGAAAGTCTCATTTGTTCCAGGAGCTAGGTACCAAGCCGGTACAGGTAAGTGCTTCTCCTGTGGTAAAACTGCTTCTATGAACGATATTGCTGCAGC
>CAIOKW010000127.1 GCA_903858975.1 Oligoflexia bacterium
ATTTAAGGTTAATGCATCTCCTTGAATTCCAATCGATAAGGATGGAAGTGAGGCCAGGCGATCCTTTTCGCCTGGCTTTATTTCAATCTCTTTTTGCTCTTTAAATTGAATGCGGTACTTCCCGCTCATTTTTAAGCCCGATTGAGGCTCACCGCGAGTTTCGGTTTGCTCACTCCCTTGAATTAAAGTCGGTCTACCAGCTAAATCCAGTTTCACCTCATGGCGTGACTGAAGAATTCGAATTTGTTTGGCCCAATTCCCGGTATAAGTTTTTTTACTTTTTAATCCGCCACCCTGCTCTGGTTTCCAGTCAAAAAGATATGCGCCCATGGTGTCCTCAGCCGTCCGAAAAGCATAGAGGCTGACAAAGTCTCGGATCACATTTAACTCATCCCGCTCAACCTTGGTCTTTGGTTTTTCAGCTCGAATTTTCTTAATTTCAAAGTTCTCACCGAGCTCCACAAAAAAGGGTCTCGTCGACCGGATCCAGTCTTTTTGATTTTGAAATTGAAGCTCAAACTGGACTTGATTCCACACCGAGTGCTCACCTTTTTGAATGGGGGTCACCTGGAAGCGCCCTTCATAGTGAAGATCCACAAAGGGTTTTGAGCGCCCTTGTTCAATCAGCTGCGATTGAATTTCTCTGCTGAAGTCATAAACGAGAACGGTCCCCGCTTCACGAGCAGTAAGAGTAGAATCGCTCTCGACCGGCTTCACTTCATGGGAGGCCAGCTTCCGATTCAAACGAGCGTTTTGGTCGAAAGGCAAAATCCAGACTCCGATTCCAGAAAGCACCAGGATACTGAAAACAATTTTTAGGGTTTTGCGCATGAATTCACTCCAAATGCGAAACACTTTCCTGGCCAGCTAAAGAAACTTTTATGCAAGACACGAGTCCATCGTCCAAAGAGAATGTTGGTGTCCACAAAACCGTAAACATCCCCTTTTAAGAGGACTACTTTTCCTAAATAATCGGCATAGGGCTTTTGACCATTCAGAAGTAAATGAGCTTCAACACCCGTTGTACCTTCAACGATATCCACACGGCCACCCACTCCGGCCCTAACAATGTAGAGACTGGCGTAACCTTGGATGTATGCAGCCGCTGCAAGCTTAGCTTCTACCCTGGCATCCAAGCTTGAATCCTGAAGCGGATAAGAAAGGCCTGGGGTTAAGGAAGCAACGAGTGCGCCCTCAAACTCCACGCCAGCATCAAGCTCCAGCATCACCGGACCGAGCGGATACATGAAAAGTGGAAATGGAATTTGCGTCGGAGCCACCCCTCCTGTGTAAACTAAAGCACCATTCACAAAGCGAAGGTCCCCTGCCCACACTCGAGTCCCGCCGATATAGAGATCGGTTCTTCCCAGCTCAATTCCGGCCGGAGTAGCGCCCGGAATAGGCGTTGCTCCGGGCAGTGGAGTGGCCGGCGGAATCGCCTCCACACTTGCTGAGACTAAAGAAGTCGTTTGACCTAAAAATTGGGATTGGGTCTCACTTAAAACTCCGAGCCCGGAGGGAAGCGCTTGGGCCTTTTCTTCAAATGAAAGCGGTTTGCCGAGCACCTTTGATTTTTGAACCATGGGTTTCAGCAATAAATCCGATTGTGGGGATACCTCTTCGGCATAGGCAAAACTTGCCGAGAACAAGATCAACGAGGAACAGATTCCGTAGCGGAAAGACTTCATACTACCTCCAAAACCCCGATCTCATTTTCAGTATAACCGGGATTTGCCAAAAAGTTAAAACTTCTTGACAATTATTAGAAGTAATTGATATTCCGATATAATTTTGATTGGTTGCGCCAACCCTATAGGCAAAGATTCACAAATACTTCTTAATTCCCTTTCGGTATTTAGAAGCGGAAGCTAGAGCGGATTACTTTACAAAGTGAGTGAGGACATAGCTGAGTGCCTCTTCCGAGGTCGTAATCACACCCTCAAGAGTCAAGTCTTCGACGACTCTTAAGATCTCCGTGAACTGGCGGCCCGGACTCATCCCGAGCTTCACTAAATCATCTCCCGAAATCGGAGACTTCACCTGAAAGCGCCGCTTCGCTTCCGGGTAAACCGACTTCACAAATTCAAGCCCCGCCAAATTTCCGTCATAAGAAATAGCGTCGAGCTCATGAAAGCGCATGAGCAACTCAAAGTTCTCATCCCGCATCCACCTAAGAAGCGTTGCCTCTCGCATCGAGAACGCATCTTTAAACTTGGGCGTCTCTCGGACCAGGTAGGCCATCAGATTCGCATCCTCATTTGAAAACTTCAGACGCTCCGCAATCTTTCTCGCCTCCGCATCTCTTTTCTCGATTGGATTTAACCGAAGCGTCGGCAATAAAAACAGTGACCAGTAGAAAACACTCGGCTCCACAGCCACAGAGGAACTCAGAACATTTAAAACACGCAGGGTTTGATCCCAAACTTTCTTTTGCTCGAGCTTGGCAACACTCACCTCTGGCACCACATTTTCAAGCAGTCCCAATTGATCAAGCTCCACCACCGCCACTCGAGAAGAAGGATGAGTCAGAATTTTTTCGAGCTCATCGCGAATCCTCTCAATACTAATTTTACGAATGAGCGCTGCATTTTCCTGAATTGCCCGACGAGTCCCCTCTTCCAATTTAAAACCAAATCTCGATGAAAAACGTACCGCTCGAAGGAGCCTGAGCGCATCTTCTCGAAACCGTTCATCGGGCACGCCGATGGCTCTTAAGACCTTATCCTTCAGATCTTGCATCCCCTGAAAAAAATCAAGAATTTGATTGGTCTTTAAATCCAAATAAAAGGCATTAATCGTAAAGTCTCTTCGCTCTGCATCTGCCCTTACATCACTGAACTCGACCTTCGATGGCCTCCGGTGATCATGATAACTGGCATCTTTTCGAAAGGTCGCAACCTCAACCTGCATTCCGCTCTCGGTGACCACCTTCATCACCCCAAAGGCCCGACCCACTTCAATCACCTTGGGGAAAATCTTCTCCACTTCTTCGGGTCGCGCACTGGTTGCCACATCGAAGTCTTTAATTGGACGAGCGAGCAAAAAATCTCGCACACAGCCTCCGACTAAATACGCATCAAATCCGGCATCAAAAAGAGCATTTAAGACGCTTCGAACTTCTGCAGGCACGGGAAAGGATTTATCAATCCGCGTCCACATCGAGCACCTTCCCCTCTTTTTTGTATGCGCTTTTGGTCTCAGACTTGAGGATTGGAGCAAAACGATTCTTGGCTCGAGATCCCTGCACCGCAGGCCCCCCTGAATTCTTCGAGGTCTTTGCGCCTTTTTTTACAGACTTACTCGGCACTGGCTCCGGCTCCGCCTCAGAAGGCTCTTCACTTGCCCCCTCAGGCTCCTCTTCGTAATCAATCTCATACTCCCCATCCGCAGCCGCTGGCGCTTTGACTGCGCCAGAACTCGCACCCGGCGTCTCCGCATGAAGCATTGGATTTAAGAGTAAGGAAAATAAAACCGCTAGGATCATGAGCAAACTTTCATTATGGAATCAAGATTTCTCTCGGGCGAGCACCATCTGCAGGCCCTACAATCCCGCGCGCTTCCATCATTTCAATGATTCGAGCAGCACGATTGTATCCAATCTGAAGTCGTCTCTGAAGGAAACTCGCAGAAGCACTCTTTGAGTTTCGAACAATAAAGAGCGCCTCTTCAAAGAGTGGATCTGAATCATCTTCACCACCCGCTTCAGCCATTGCCTCTTCTGGATCAATCAAGATCTCATTACGATACTGAGGCTTCCCTTGTTCACGTAAAAAGTCGGTCACCTTGTTGAGTTCTGCATCATCAATGAAGGCCCCTTGCAAGCGCACCAACTCACTTTGGCCTGTAGGAATATAGAGCATATCCCCTTGTCCGAGTAAGCGCTCCGCTCCTTGGCGATCAAGAATGGTACGAGAGTCGATTTGAGAAGAAAGCGAGAACGACACCCGTGTCGGCATGTTTGCTTTAATCAAACCTGTAATCACATCCGTCGACGGACGCTGAGTCGCGATCACGAGATGAATTCCTGAAGCTCGGGCCTTTTGAGCAATCCGAGCAATAGATCCTTCCACATCTTTTTTAACCGTCATCATTAAATCTGCTAACTCATCAATGATGATTACAATGTAAGGAAGTTTTCCGATGATCGGATTGCCAGACTCATCTTTTTCAAATGCTTCGATCCAATCGCCACCGGTGAGTAAGCCACCGGACTCTTCCTGCTGTTGGGCTTCCTCTTGGAGTGCGTTTGCCATCGTTTCAGCACCCTTCGCATCGACCATTTCATTGTAGCCCTGTAGGTTCCTCACTCCAGCGGCCTCAAGAATCCGGTACCGTCGCTCCATTTCACGAACCGCCCACTTGAGCGCACTTGAAGCATTTTTAGGGTCATCCACGACCGGAAGCAGAAGGTGCGGAATATCGTGGTAAAAACTAAATTCAATAAACTTCGGATCTACCAGAATCAAGCGAAGCTCATCTGGAGTGAAGCGATACAAGAGCGAACAAATGAGTCCGTTCATGAACACCGACTTCCCGGAACCCGTTTGACCGGACACCAGCAAGTGAGGCATTTTTGCAAGATCTGCAAAAATAGACTGACCTGCAATATCTTTCCCCATCACCACCGGAATTTGATATTTCGGATTTTGGAATTCGCCCGTCTGAAGAAACTCACGCAACAAGACTTGTTCGCGATTTTCAGAGGGAATCTCAATCCCCACCACCGCTTTACCTGGAAGTGGAGCCAAAATACGCACTGACTTTGAGGAGAGTGCCATCGAGAGATCTTCCACCAGATTTGAAATTCGAGAAACTTTGATCCCCGGTCCTGGCTTGAATTCATACAGCGTGATCACCGGCCCCACGCGCATCGCAGTGACTTCGCCGTCAATTCCAAATTCTCCGAGCTTATCGGCTAGAATCGTCGCACGATTTGTTAAACGGTCACGATCAATCGCTGTTTCAACTTTGGTGACTTTTCTTAAGAAATCAATAATCGGAAGCTTCCATTTGCCGCGTTTCTTATCAAACTTGAATTTAGGTTTTGCCGCTTCTGGTTCTGCAATCGCTTTTTCAATCACAGGACCTGCCTCAAACAGATCTTTCTGCTTTCGAAGCTCTTCCACAGAGATCACGCTCTTCTTCGGCTCCGCCGCTACCGACAGGGCCTCTTCAGAGTCATTCTCTTTTGATTCTTCAAAATCCTCAGAGCTTGCACCTGCAGCCTCCTGAATCAATGACGCTTCAGTAGAACCCTTTGCGACTGTAATTTCAGCAGGAGTGACTTCGTGGGCAATTGCATTTTTAGCCTCACTGCGAGCAACACGGTAAGCATCCGCTCGCTCTTTAATCTGATCAAAACTTCTTCGTGCTTGCACCCCGATAAATTGAGCAAGCTTGTTGAGCAGAATTGCCGAATAGTACGCCAGGTAAGTTAAGGCTAAGCGACCGAAACGATAAGCCACCACTCCTGATGCTTGGATGAATTGAGATAGAAAATTCGCAACTCCAATCGGAGTCGATACCACGAGTGCCGAAAAGAAGATCGCCAGCGAAACAATCGATGCGCCCGTTTTATTAAGAAGGCGCTCCATCGGAACCGAAAGCCACGCTCCAAAAACCCCACCGGTTAAAAACTGAGTTCCATCCCAATACCACTGATGCCAATGGAGGGACATAAAAACCGTCAAAGCAATGACGCTCATACTCAAGCCCGCAAGCGAGGAAAGGGCTCGCGCCAAAGACTCTTTTGAATGCAGGTGTGATGCGACGAATAAAAATCCGACCGGGATCAGGAAGGCTCCAAATCCGAAGAACTGCAAAAAGATGGACGCCAAATAAGCCCCCACTTGTCCGCAAGAGTTAAGAACCGCCTCTGTGGACTGTGTGAAAAACGAAGGATCCTGCGAGTGATATGAAAATATTGCGATCCAGAGAAATAATCCGAATGCGCTCATGCCGATGGTGCCGATCTCGATGCCGAGTCCTTTTTTTGCCACTTCTACCCTCCTGGTTAAATCGCGTTGCAATACAAAAATTGTACGGTGTTTTTTAGGGATAGGAAAGCCTTGTTTGATCGGGTAGAACTATTCATTATGACAGCGAAAACACCCCAAAACAGCCGCTATCAAGCGGTCAAGCCAGACGTTCACTTTCCGAGCCTTGAAGAAAAGCAACTTCAGTACTGGGACGCGGGGAAAATTTTCGAAAAATCCATGAACGAGAAAGCAAACGCGAAAGCGTATAGCTTTTACGACGGCCCCCCTTTTGCGACCGGCCTTCCCCATTATGGTCACCTGCTTGCTGGAACCTTAAAAGATATCGTTCCTCGCTACTGGACCATGAAGGGATACCGCGTTCAGCGTCGTTTCGGCTGGGACTGTCACGGTGTTCCCGTTGAGTTTGAAATCAACAAGACCCTGAACCTCCACTCTCGCTTCGACATTTTGGAATATGGAGTCGATAAATACAATGCCGCTTGCCGCGGGATTGTGGATCGCTATTCAAACGAATGGAAAAAGAGTGTGAAGCGAATCGGGCGCTGGGTGGATATGGAAAACGCCTACTTCACCATGCAGCCCGAATTCATGCAAAGCGTTTGGTGGGTATTCCAAAGTCTCTTTGATAAAGGGCTTATTTATGAAGGATTGAAAGTGGTTCCCTACTCGACCGGAGTGTCGACCCCCCTTTCAAACTTTGAGGCCAATCTCGATTACCGCGAAGTTCAAGACCCAGCAGTCACCGTTTCCTTTCCGCTGCTCCCGGACTCCTTGAAGAAACTCGGCGCACCGGAGGGCACTGCGATTCTTGCGTGGACCACCACTCCTTGGACTCTTCCATCAAACTTAGGTCTCGCCGTTCACCCGGACATTGAGTACGTACTCGTTCATGAAAAAACGAGCGGCAAGCACTTGATCATGGCAGAGGCGCGGCTCTTTTCATTTTCAAAAAAACCCGCTGAAGAATTTGAGATTCTGAAAACCTTAAAGGGCTCTGATCTCCTTCACCTCGAATATACCCCTCTCTTTAACTATTTTGCCGACAAACGAGCTGAGGGCGCGTTCAAGGTGATTCCTTCTGATCACGTCACCACCGATAGCGGTACCGGAGTGGTTCACATGGCTCCCGCGTATGGGGAAGAAGATTTCTATGCGTGCCAAAAAGCTGGAATCCCCGTCGTCAATCCCGTGGATGATGACGGTCTTTTCATGCCGATCGTTCAAGATTTTAAGGGCAAAAAAGTAAAAGATGCAGACAAAGACATCATTGCTCGCTTGAAATTAGACGGCCGCCTCTACAAGCAAGACACGATCGTCCACTCTTACCCTTTCTGTTATCGCTCCGGAACTCCGCTCATTTACCGTGCCGTATCGAGCTGGTATGTCGCGGTTGAGAAAATCAAGGCTGAGATCATTGCGGCCAACAAAACCACAAACTGGGTTCCCGAAAATCTTCGGGACGGCCGTTTCGGAAACTGGCTCGAGAATGCTCGCGACTGGTCTGTTTCGCGAAGCCGCTTCTGGGGAACACCTCTTCCGATTTGGAAAAACAAAGAAGGCGAGATCATGTGTATCGGATCTCGTGCTGAGCTTGAAAAACTTTCAGGACAAAAAGTGGAAGATCTCCACAAAGAGTTCATCGATAAAATCGAGATCCCGTCTCCAAGCGGTCAATCTCCATTGAAACGCATTGATGAGGTTCTGGATTGCTGGTTTGAATCAGGCTCAATGCCCTATGCTCAATGGGGCTATCCCTTCCAAAACAAGGAAGAGTTTGAAAAGAACTTTCCTGCTGACTTCATTGCCGAGGGCTTAGATCAAACGCGCGGCTGGTTTTACACGCTCATGGTGATCGGTGCCGGACTTTTTGGAAAAGCGCCCTTCAAAAACGTGATCGTGAATGGACTCATTTTGGCTGAAGACGGCAAGAAGATGTCAAAAAGCCTTAAAAACTATCCCGACCCAATGATGGTCTTAAATGAACACGGAGCCGATGCGCTTCGCCTGTACATGATTGACTCTCCTGCCGTAAAAGCCGAAGAACTCCGTTTTTCAGACAAAGGCGTTCGCGAGATCGTTCGTCGCATTCTCTTACGCTGGTGGAATGCGTATTCGTTTTTCACGAGCTACGGCAGCATTGATCAGTTTAATCCAAAAGGCGATTTTGGAAATTCACCAAACTTGCTCGATCAATGGATCCTCTCAAAACTGAACTCACTCATTAAGCGCACGAATGAAGAGATGGCAGGATACCGCCTCTATAATGTCGTGCCTGAACTGATGAATTTTATCGAGGCCTTAACGAACACTTACATCCGCTTCAATCGTCCCCACTTCTGGAAAGATGGAATGCCAGAAGACAAACGCTATGCTTATGAGACGCTTTATCACGTGCTGATCACGCTCTCTAAAATCATGGCGCCATTTGCACCGTTCTTGAGCGAAGAGACTTATTTGAACCTCAGCATGGCGCTGCCCGAGGGGATTCGAAAAGAAAGTGTACACCTTGAGGACTTCCCTGAAGCGAACGCGGCCTTCATTAAACCTGAACTGGAACAAGCCGTAGCCCGCATGGACGCTCTGGTGATGCTCGGACGAAACCTGCGTGAGAAGATTAAGATCAAAGCCAAGATCCCGCTTCTTTCTATGAAGATCATCTACCGAGATCAAGCGGCTTTGGATCAACTGAAGAAGCTCGAAGCTTACTTCCAGGATGAGCTCAATATTCGTAAATTTGAGTACATCACCAAAGAAGAAGACTACGTTCAAGTGAAAGCGAAAGCGAACTTCCCGGTGCTCGGGAAACGCGTGGGACCGAAGATGAAACTCATCGCAGCCCAAATTGACAAACTTTCACTCGCGGATCTTGAGAAGCTCGAAGGAGGCGCATCGCTGGTGATTGAGAATGAAACCATCACCATGGCTGACGTTGAGATTCGCAGATCATCCAAAGGCGAAAATCCAAATGTAATTGCGCACCAACAAGTCTCGATCGAAGTCGATCCGACTTTGACCGAGGAGCAAATCTTAGAAGGACTTTCTCGAGAAGTGATGAGAAAGATTCAACAAGCGCGCAAGAATGCCGATCTCAAACTGGATGCTCGCATTGCCCTCACACTCTTTGTAGATGGAAAGCTCCTCGAAGCCGCGAAGGCCCATGAGGCAACCCTGAAAGCCGAAACCCTCTGCACGGAGCTCAGCTTTGTCAGCAGCAAAGAGGCGCTCAAGGGATCTCATACTGAAATCGCAACCGACATCGAAGAGGGACACGTGGGGATTGGAATCACCGTAGTCGGTTAAACCCCATTCATTTTATGGGCTTGCCTTCTTGGCAAGCCCTATTGCGCATTGCAGGGTCCCCTGCTATACCCTCCTTCCATGAGAACTCTGCTTTGTTTGGTCATCATTGGTTTTACTTCAACGGCCATGGCTTCAGACGTTTGCGTCACCGGCCTGAAGGGCACGATTGCTCAAGCCTTTATTTTCAAAGTTTCCCAAAATCGAGATCAAGAAAGAACCCTCAGTGTTCTCAACGTGAACCGAGATCTCATTTTTCAAAGCAGAGCGGATAACCGTTTCGTCAAATTCAATTCCTCAGGTTATGGAACCTGCAGTGTGGCGGGAATGGGTACTGATGAAACGACTGGCGCTCAATACAAAGTAGAATTGAAGACGAGCACGCATTCCCAAAAAGAATGTGAGACGACCACAGTTCCCACTCGTATTGAATTCTTAAGTCTCAAGATTAATCCTAAAGGTACAACTCTGGGAGATGATCTCACCTCTTACGCCCTCACTCTGATTCCTTGTCCCTAAAACTGGAGATTAAAATGAGCACTCAAAAAACTTGGTTCATCACAGGATGTAGCACTGGTTTTGGAAAGATCTTAAGCGAACTCGTCCTCAAGAGCGGAGATCGTCTCATTGCAACCGCACGGAATGCATCTTCACTGGATCCACTTAAAAATTTCGCTTCTCATCCAGACCAACTTCTGACCCTTACTCTGGATGTGAACGATTCCGCTCAAATCAAAACCGTAGTTGCAAAGGCCCAAGAACAAATGGGGCGCATTGATGTACTGGTCAATAATGCAGGCTATGGCTATGTCGGCGCACTCGAAGAAGTCGACATGTCTGAAGTCCGAAAAGTGTTTGACACCAATGTGTTCGCACTCATGGAAGTCACTCAAGCCATCCTTCCCCTTATGAGAGCGCAAAAATCGGGTCACATCATTAATCTTTCTTCAGTCGCGGGCATGGTCGGAACCCCGGGAGCCGGGATCTATAATGCGACGAAATTCGCGGTAGAAGGACTCTCAGAGGCCCTCTCCATGGAGCTTGCTCACTTTGGAATTAAGGTCACGATCATCGAACCGGGCGCGTTCCGTACGGACTTTGCAAATCGCTCACTCCACGTGGCGCCTTACATGCCTGAATATCAAGAGGCCCTGGCCGTGAGCCGCAAATATTATGAAACGATCGGTGGCCAACAACCGGGCGACCCGAATGAAGCGGCAAAAGCGATGATTGAGATTACAAAATTATCCAATCCTCCGCTTAGGCTCGTCATGGGAAAAATTGCGCTCGGGCGAATTCGCGCGAAGCTTGATCAATACTTAAAAGAGATTGCGACTTTTGAAAAAGTCACGCTGGAAACGGACTACCCTAATTCGCAGACCCTGAATCGTTAGAATCGCCAGAAGACTTCCCAACTTGAGCCGGCATCACGGCTTTTGGCTTTGCACTAGATCCGCCACTTGATTTTTTAGAAGCTTCAGTATGATTTTGACTTTGGGTTTTGGTGAAGTAATGAATCAAACGGTCTTCTTCATTCTTACAATGAATGCCCCATATAATATGATTGGAACTGATGGCGTCCTGAAGAACCGCGATCTGCTTTTTAGCTTCGTCTAAAGTTTTAGGCACTGGAAGCTTTGGGGTTTGAATATCTGGCTGAACTCCAATCACGAGCTCGTCAGTCGATCCGCCCGAAACGGCTGGTTTACGATCCACCGAGGATTTCATCTGGGCCTGAGCGCCAGAACCGATAAAAGCAAGCAAAGCCATGAATATGAAAGCGAAATTTTGCATAAAGGTGATCCTCTTCTGTCACTGATCGGCACCTTTTCACTATTCCTTTAATTCCTAAGGTGGTACTCGCATTACCCTATGAATTTTAACTTCGAACCCATTGCCGTGATCCATACCCCGTTCACGCAGCGCTTTGGGATCCCCCGGCAGCCAGGACTGGTTCCTGAGGCCAAAGGGGTGATCAAGTTTGACCCAAACCCAGACTTTCAACACGCCTTAAAAGGGATAGAGCAATTCTCTCATATTTGGGTGATCTTTGTGTTTCACTCCCATGGCGGCAATAAGTGGAAGCCCACCATTCGCCCTCCGCGCTTGGGTGGGAAAGTGAAGATGGGCGTACTCGCTTCTCGATCACCCCATCGACCCAATCCGATCGGACTCTCGGTGATGGAAATTGAAAAAATTGACTTAAGCGCGAAAGGCGGCGCTGAAATTCACGTGCGTGGAGTTGATCTTTTAGATGGAACGCCGATTTTAGATATCAAACCCTACATTCCTTACGCGGACTCTGTGCCGCTTGCAAATCCAGGTTGGGCCGCAGAAGAAATCACTAAAACTCCGGTCGTGTTTCTAAAAGAAGCAGAAGATAAAATTAAAGTAGCCGAAGCATCTGGAACTCCAAACTTAAGAGCGCTCATTGAGCAACTCCTCACGATTGATCCCCGCCCCGGATTTCAAAGGCGAGAACTTCCACCTGAGGCGGAGCATTCTCAAGGCAAGGATTTTGGCCTTTTAGTCCGTAATTATGACGTGCACTGGAAAATCGAAGACCAAAAGTTTATGGTCTATGACCTTCTAGATTTGAGATCAAAGAATCGGTAAGGAGATCGAATACTCGGTCCACTTTTACATCCTCTACGCGATGAATTCTTCGAACCAAGAAATTAAAAGTGTGGCTCATGGCTGTAAGGAGCATGGCATAGGCTTCCAGATCCCCGTCCTTCAACTTATATTTTGAAAGGTAGACCTGAAGACTCTCCATGACGGTCTTCATTTGGCGATCGATCACTTTTTCACGGATTTCATCTGCAAGCTCTGGCTGGAGGAGCGCGCGGGACATCGCAATTTTCATGAACTCTTCGTGTTCAAGAACCCTTAAGCGACCGTACTCAAAATAGGAACGAATCGCCTCTCGGAGGTTCGGGTGGTTCCCATCGAGCCCCTTCACCTCAAGAAGGGCCGGTGAACTCTCCTCGTCATTCAGAACCGCCATCAAGAGACCTTCCTTGCCCCCAAAATAGCGGCTGATGAGTGCCTCGTTAGCTCCTGCCTCTTTTGCAATCTCAAGCGTGCGCGTGTTTTCATAGCCCTTTCGCGCGAACAGCTTTGCTGCTGCGCTCCTGAGCGAACACTCGGTAGCTTTTCGATCTCGTCTGCAAAAATCCATAGTTTGTAATTGACTGCTTACATCCCCCGTTTTAAGCCTATTTGCAAATGAAAAAAATGGCACCTTTGTTCACGATATTGAGAACCTTTGCTCTTTTACCTATGATCTTCAGTGTTTGCGCATCCCACTCGGTTGCAGCCACGCTTCAGCTCTCGGACTACTTAAATGAAGTGAAGAGTCAATCCGCCGGCGTAAAGTCGAGTGAAGCCCAAATCGAGGGGACAGAGAAAAGCGCGAAAGAAAATAATCTCCTCTACATTCCTCACCTCACCCTTCAGGGCGCCTTTACTCACGATTATCGGCAATTTCCAAATCCTTTTCAAGCGAAGACCGACTCTCCTTCTTTTGGGCTGGGCTTTGAAAAGCAATTTGATTTCGGCTTAAGCGCAAAGCTCAGCTACAACATGATCGGCACGAATTACTATCCCCCTTCCACATTCTTAAAAGACTTCGCAGGAGCACAAACCCAAATCGACTTGAGTCAATCTCTTTGGAGAAACTTCTTCGGTAAAGAAACTCGCGCCACTGCTGATCTGGCTGAAGCGTCTTCACTTGCGGCCCACTATGGCGAGCGATTTAAGCTGAAGCAAACGCTTGCTCAAGCCGAAACTGCATACTTTCAACTCGCGATTGCCAATGAATCCGTAAAACTCGAGAATGAACTACTCGATCGTTCTAAAAAAATCCTCGAGTGGACTTCAAAACGGGTTCAAAATCACCTCACCGATAAGATTGATTTTCTTCAATCAAAAGCGGCTTACCAAGCACGATTGATTTCTCTTCAGACCGCAGAACAAAATCAGCGCTCATCAAAGATCAATTTCAATCAATTCCGAAACCAAAATTCTGACCAAGTCGCGGATGACATTTCTCTCAGTTCTACCGATTTGATCCTGAATTTGAAAACGCCTGCTCGTTCAGAAGAGACCGATGACATCAAGGCCACGAAGCAATCTGAACGCATCACACGCGCCACCAATGAGTTGTCGCTTCAGAAAGCAGAACCTGAGCTTTCTTTATTTGGAACGGCTGGATTTAATGGCATCGATTTCAATCAAGCTTCCACTGCCATTAAGAGTTCCTTCACCACACAGAACCCCATCTTTACTCTCGGAGTAAAACTCAACTTTCCACTCTACTTCTGGGAAACCTCTGAGATCCGTTCAGGAAGAGTAAAGCAACAACTCGCAGCCGAACTCGGCACTCAGCAAAAGACGCTTGAGAGTGAAACTCAGTTTAAAGATCTCGCTCTTAAATTTACAGAGGCTCAGAGTCGCCTCAAAATGGCTGACGAACTCGTCACCCTCCAAAAAGAAAAACTAGAATATGAGAAGTACCGTTTTAACTTAGGTCGCACGACGACCTACCAGGTTCTGACCTTTGAGCAAGACTATGCTCAAGCCCTCATTTCTCGACTTCAAGTTGAAAACCAAATCCTGGCGATCCACGCCCAACTGAAAACCTTTTCAAACGAATAAACCACGAAAGAAAGACTAAATCATTATGACACTCGCAGATCTTTCAGTAAAACGACCGACCTTTATCAGCTGTATCGTGCTCCTCATGCTTGCGGTAGGAGCCTTCAGTATCACTAAACTCGGAGTTGATCTCTTCCCAGAAGTAAACTTCCCAGTAATTTTTGTAAGCACGCCTTACCAAGGAGCGGGTCCATCCGAGATTGAAACCCTCGTTTCAAAACCCATTGAAGATGAACTCTCCACGCTTCAAGGAATCAAACGCCTCACCTCTGTCAGCCAAGAGGGCGTGAGCCAGGTAATTGCGGAGTTCACACTGGAGACCGACATCAAGTTTGCAGAACAACAAGTGCGCGATCGAGTGGGCTCCGTGAAGTACCTTCTCCCAAAAGACGTGAAGGAACCGGTTATTCGTCGCCTTGATCCGTCAGACCAGCCCATTGTCATTCTCTCTCTTTCAGCGAAAGAGAATATGACGGAGTCTGAACTCTACGACATTGCAAACGAAACGATTCGCCCGAAGCTTGAGCAAATCGACCAGGTAGGACAGGTGTATGCCTTAGGAGCTCGAAAGCGCCAAATCAAAGTTGCATTTGATTCTAAGAAACTAAAAGAGCGAGAACTGAGCCTCACCTATTTGAACTCACGACTTTCAACGGTCGGGGAAAATATTCCTGCCGGTAAAAACGAGGACACGAAGAAAGAATCAATTGTCAGGACCCTCGGACAATTTGATTCCCTGGAAGCCATTAGCAATACGATTGTCAATTTCTTCGGTGGCGAGCGAAGCCTACGTGTTAAGGACCTCGCAAAAGTCGAGGATTCTTTAGAAGACGAGAGCTCACGGACCTTCATTAACGGTAAGCGCTCCCTCTTTCTTTACGTCTTCAAGCAAAGCGGCGCGAATACGGTCGCCGTCGTGGACAACGTGATGAAACGGATTAAACAGATGGGTCCTGAACTTGAAAAAGTGAAGGGATCACCTGAAGTGAACGTGATCCGGGACGGATCGGTTTACATTCGCGCAAACGTGACTGATATGAAGGAATCGATCATCAGTGGGATTTCACTTGCGGTCATCGTCGTATTCCTC
>CAIOKW010000128.1 GCA_903858975.1 Oligoflexia bacterium
AGAAGTGATCGTTCGGTTTAGTGATTTCAAAAGTAATGAATATGCACATCTCTTGGGTGGAGCAGAGTTTGAAGCTACAGAAGAAAATCCCATGATGGGTTTTCGCGGAGCGTTCCGCTATTACCACGAACGATATCAAGAGGGGTTTGCGTTAGAGTGTAAGGCAATAATCAGGGCTCGTTTACAAATGGGATTTAAGAACATCAAAGTAATGGTGCCTTTCTGCCGAACACTTAACGACGCTAAAAATGTCATCAAGGCACTTAGTGTTAATGGACTTGAACGCGGCAAAGATGATTGTCAAGTATTCATGATGTGTGAGATTCCGAGTAATGTGATCTTGATGAAAGAGTTTTGTGAGTTTTTCGATGGTATGTCGATTGGATCCAATGACTTGACTCAACTCATGCTTGGGGTCGACCGAGACTCAGAGTGGGTTGCCCCCCTTTTTGATGAGCGCGATCCTTCGGTCCAGCAGATGATCGCTTTCGCCATAAAAGAAGCCCATCGAGCGGGAAAACGTATTGGAATTTGTGGGCAAGCACCCAGTGATTATCCGGAATTTGCTCGTTTTTTGGTAGAGCAGGGAATCGATAGTATCTCTTTAAATCCAGATTCCGTGATGAGGATGTTTATCGTGATCAGTGAAAGTGAATCCAGGGGGAAATTAAATGAGCGGGAAACAAATGAAAATCTTACTAGCAATTGATCCATTTGAGAAAAAGTTCAAGCCGTCAAGAGCGGCGCTCATAGACCTGCACCAATGGGTCAAACGGTTTGCGGGGCGGGTAGAAGCGGTCTATGTGCTCTCCGAGTCGGACCAGGATCCCAGGTTTAATCAGACTTACACCCATGCCTATGATCAACTGAAGAAAGTGGTGGATGATCTCCATTTTGGTATCCCGGTTCCTACGAAAGTGATTTGGGACAATAAACGGGACTCCCATCACGCTTCAAATGCACTCCTCGAGCACGCAAAGCTCATGGGGGCTGATTTAATTCTTGTTTCATCGAGAGGCCGAAAGTGGATGAGCCGAATGGTTTTAGGAAGTTTCGCAGAAAATCTGATGCTGAAATCTCCAGTGCCGATTCTATTTTTTGGTCTAGCGCCCATATTACATTCTGGTTTTCATCGGGTCATGTTTCCCACTGACTTTTCGCCTGCATCTAAGATTGCTTTCAAGCAGTTTCTAAATCAGGTGAAGGCCTTTGATCCTGATCTCTTGATCCTGAACGTAGAGCAATATCCAGGGATTATTTCGGGTTACAGCCTAACGGGAGTTGGTGCCTACTTGCCAGAGGTCTACTGGAAAATTCAAAAAGAAGCCTCTATTTCTGAAGGCGAAGCCTGGGTGGATGAAGCGGCTCGAGCTGGGGTGAGAGCAAGGTTCTTGGTAGAGGAGTGTGGCACTGAGGTGGCTTCAATCATTAAAAGGGTTGCAGATCAGGAGTCAATTGCGCTCATCGGGCTTGCATCTGTGAGGACTGAATTGGATCGATTGATTATGGGGAGTGTTTCAACTCAGCTGTTTCGGTCTTCGAAATACAGTGTTTGGGTATTTGGCCCACATGCTTTTGAGGTATCTAAACAGATCAATCAGATTGAAAAACAACATCCATCTGAAATGTCGAGTTAGCCTATGCAAAAGAAACCATTTCGTATCAATTTTCTATCAGTGCTCCTTGTTTTTTGGCTTTTGATGGTGGTTCGGGATGTGGTCCGGAGTCGGAATCAAGTGGAGGTGGTACCCTATAGCCAATTTTTGAGCTATCTGAGTGAGAAGAAAGTTTCATCGGTCCGACTGGTCGGAGATCGCATCGAGGGAATGTTACTTATTCCTCCGCGCTTAGAACCGAACCGTTTTGCAACTGTGAAAACCGAAGACCCGGGTCTCGTCACTCGACTGAGTGAAGCGAGGGTAAAGTTTGAAACCATTAAAGAAAGCACATTTTTTAGAGATCTTTTATCTTGGCTGGTGCCCTTAGCGGCCATGCTACTCTTTTGGTGGTTTATCATTGGTCGAATGGGAAAAGGTCAAACGCAACTTTCGACTTTTGGTAAAGCAAATGCGAAAGTTTTTGTAGAGCGGGACCTCAAGGTTCGTTTCAGTGATGTTGCAGGTGTTGATGAAGCGAAGGCAGAACTTCAAGAAGTCGTAAGCTTCCTGAAGAATCCAAATCAATTTAATCGCCTTGGGGGTCGCATGCCAAAAGGTTTACTCTTAGTGGGTCCACCCGGTACCGGTAAGACACTCTTGGCGCGCGCAGTGGCTGGAGAAGCGAATGTTCCGTTTTTTTCGATTAATGGTTCTGAATTTGTAGAAATGTTTGTGGG
>CAIOKW010000129.1 GCA_903858975.1 Oligoflexia bacterium
CACCGGGTTTCCAGTCAAGCAGGGTACCCAGTGATGGTGTTTAGGGGCAATGAGCACTAAATCATTGGCAGTGTGTGTGTGGTGACAAACTGAGCGGAAAATCTGCCCATGGAAAAAATAAAAAACATCCTTACTATGAACATGGCAGAAGGACAAAAGTACAAAGCGGTCTTGCCCATAAAATCTATAATTGTAATCCACACCGAATCCCAGCAATGAAAGCCGAAGAAATGGTGTGGAAGGATGTTGAGCTTGTACTGAGTGGCGATCTATCCAATGAACTGTTGGCAGGAGTAAAAGACATTCTTGGCAAAAATCATTTTGCGAAAGACATCGAGAAACTAAAAAACAAAGTTTACTCGATCAATGCGCAGGTGGAATCGTTAACGGTGAGGCTTGGTGAGCTTCCAAAAGAAGTATCGGCGACGGCGATTTATAATCAGATGGGGAAACTTGAGGCGCAGAAAAAAGAAGTTGATGAAAAAATTCTTCACCTAAGAAATGAAGAACTTGAAAAAGAAATGCCTGTCGATTTTTTAAGTTATGAAAATTTCTTAGCAATTTTAAACAAACTAAAAAGTACGGGTTTAAGTGTGGCCAAGAAACAAAAAATTATTGTGAGTTTGATTGAAAGGATTGAGGTTTTTCCAGATCGGCTTGATCTTCATTTTGCGGTAGGGAGTGCTAAAATAAAAAGGGAGCTGGTTTTATCCAGCTCCCCGTTTATAAATAATCTACCGGTCTCGTGTTCGACCAGCTTGACATTTGGTGGGCCATGCCGGACTTGAACCAGCGACCAATCCGTTATGAGCGGACCGCTCTAACCAGCTGAGCTAATGGCCCACCTAAGGCACACCTATTCAAGAATAGGGGCTCGGTTAAAACCGTATCATTTCAAAAATAGAAAAACAATGAGCGAGAGAATGGCTCCGAATCCCCCATACATAAAGGGGGCCGTGGGGCTGATATGATCCCATAAAAGGCCAGCCGCAAGGCTCGCCCCGAGGGCTGAAAACCCGGTCACCATACCGAAAAAACCCTGTGCCGTGGCCCCGAGTTCGCCTTCCTTTCCAGCTGGAACAAACTCAGCAATCAATGCTTTACCAATGCCCTCAGACATTGCCATAAAAATCCCGTAAATAGGGAAAAGTAACCAAGGACTGATTGAGTAGGCGAATCCAAAGTAGACCAGTGCGAAAGCGACTAAAGAAAACTTCAACATCAAAGGCTTTCCGATTCGATCTGAAAGCTTTCCAAAAACGGGACTCAATAAAGCATAAACCAGATTGAACCAGCAATACATCAGCACTGTGCTCATCAAGGTGCTGCCGTTACTCCGGGCCCGGAGCAGTAAAAATGCATCACTCGAGTTCGTAATCGAGAAAACACCCCATCCCAGCATAAATAAAAAGTATGACCGGGGGAGCTTAGCTAAAGAAGCACGCCTCACCTTCTGAACAGCTCCTTTTACACGCTTGATGGTTTCCGGAAGACGAAACGCAAGACCTACTGCAAAGAGGCCAGGAACAATAGACAGAAAATAAAATTGCCTGAGGCTTCCCTCTCCCCAAATTTTCAATAAATAAAGAGCGAGTAGCGGTCCAAAGACTGCACCTAAAGTATCCATTCCTCGATGAATCCCAAATGCAAATCCAAGCTGCTCTCGCGGAACGGACTCAGCAATCAGAGCATCCCGAGGGGCAGTCCTTACTCCTTTGCCCACGCGATCTAAACTTCGTGCAATTAAAACTCCGAACCAAGAACTGGCAAGACCAATCGAGGCTTTGGACAGGGTTGAAATCAGATACCCCATCCACACGAACTCTCGCCTTCGTCCCATCTCATCAGATTTCCGACCTGCCCAACCTTTCAAAAGACTCGCCGTCAATTCAGCACATCCCTCGATGAGCCCAAGTGAAGTCATCGAAGCATGAAGTACCTGGGTGAGAAAAATCGGAGTGATGGGATAGAGAAGTTCGCTCGATAAATCTGCAAAAAATGAAATGAGTCCAACTTTGATAATGACCGGGTTCATGATTTTATCCTAAAGCTTGATTGCAAACACCCGCAACCCTATAATCAAGGGAACCATGCAAGAACTCATCTTTCTTCCGCTGATCACGGGTCTTATTTCTGGGGCATCCGTTAGTTTCTTTGTTTATACTTTAGGAAGAACCACTGAGCTTAACCAAACATATCCTGGCCTTTGCTACATTCTTCCACTCGCGGGTGCGCTGGTTGGATTTTTTTATCGTTATTACGGGAAGATGGGTAAAACAGATACCGGTCAAATTCTTGAGGAAATTCACTCGCCCAAGGAAGTACTCCCGCTACGATTTGCCCCACTGGTATACACCACGACACTTCTATCGCATCTTGCAGGAGCATCGGTTGGACGTGAAGGGGCTGCGGTACAAATTTCAGCCTCCTTGAGTGATCAACTCTCAAAAGTATTTAGAGTGAATTTGGAAACCAGGAAAAGCCTCCTCTTGTGCGGGATCGGGGCCGGATTTAGCTCAGCGGTCGGAGCACCGATGGCGGGCTTGGTCTTTGGGATGGAATTGATTCGGGGCAAAAACCTGAACGTTCGTCACTTCATCCAATGTTCAATCGCTTCTTTTAGTGGATATGCTTTGACGAAAGTCTTCCACCTTGAGCACTTGAGTTTTCCTCAAATCACGGTAGCAATCGACCCCCGAAAAAGCATTCTTTCAAGCCTTCTTGCAAGCCTCGCATTTGCAATGGTCATTCAAATCTTCTTTTTTTATCACCGACACTTTGCAGATTTGCTGAAACGCCTTTTTAAAGCCCCAGTTCTTCGCGGAGCGATTGGCGGCGCACTGATATTATTCATCTACTTATTTTTTAATCTTGGAATGTATCATGGATTAGGTACTGAAACGATACTCGCAAGCTTTGCGAGTGATACTCCAACAGAAGCTCCTTTATTAAAAATACTCCTCACCACTTTGGCTCTTTCAGCAGGATTCAAGGGGGGCGAATTTATTCCCTTAGTTTTCATTGGCGCGACCACGGGGAATACCCTCAATCGCATCGCACAACTCCCTGAACCACTACTCCCTGCTCTGGGCTCAGTCGCGCTCTTCGGTGCGGCC
>CAIOKW010000130.1 GCA_903858975.1 Oligoflexia bacterium
ATGATTAACCATTCATCCTCAAATAACATATTCTCCGGTTTCAAGCGAATCTCATCTATTCTTGCCATCCGATGAGGACTCATGCGGTCCTCGTCATAATACACCTCAATGACGGCACCCGAATAGAGTGAGGTCACCGCGTTCTTTTCACGGTGTCGATTGACATAAACTGATCCCGACAAAACTAAGGTCCGAATCGAAGTCTTAGAGATGGGCTTACCCAAAGCCTGCGGTAGCCAATCCGCCAGAAAACGATCGAGTCGAATCTTCGACATCGAATTCGGAATCCGCGTTTGATACCGCTTCATAACTTAGCTTCTCTCCACTGAGATTACACCCTTTTTTGATTCTAGTGCGCTCATGACCCGATTGAGCTGCTCCATATTTCCCACTTCAACTTCAAATAGTGCAATTGCCTTTTTATCTTTAGTGGTTCGGATGTTAGCACTCGCGATATTCACTCCGCACCCTGTAATGGTTTGGGACATCAGTGCCAAAAGCCCGGTGTCATCATTCGATAATACTCTGATACGAACGGCCCGTTTTACAGGTGCTGTGAGCGTCTTATTCCAACTGACTGCAATCCTTCTTTCGGTATCAGTGTCAAGCGCTCGAGGACAGTTTGCCTGATGAATCGTTACTCCGCGCCCCCTCGTGATGGATCCTACAATACTCTCGCCCGGCACCGGATTACAACAACGCGCATACCGTACCAAAAGATCATCAATTCCCTCAACTACAATAGCATTTCTGGCTTCACTCTTTTTTGACGCTGATTTGATCGCTTTCTTAAGAAAACTCTCATTTTCATCCGCCTTAAGCTTTTGCCTTTGTGCCTCAAGCTCTTCCTTTGGAATGAGCTTCAGGATCAATTGCTCAATTTGAAATCGACCATAGCCAATCCCGACATGAAGATCTTCCATGGTCCGAATACTGCACTCTTTTAAAATCTCATCTAGCTTTCCTGACTTTTCGAGCTTGGATAATGAAAGCTCATATTTCTTGAGAGCTTTCTCAAAAATATCCATCCCCTCAAGCTTCGCAATATCACGCTCACGGAGCTTAATATAAGCCCGAATCTTAGCCTTTGCTCTAGAAGATTTTACAATCTTAAGCCAGTCCTTGGATGGGGTCTGGGTGGGAGAAGTAATAATCTCAATTGCATCACCGGATTTTAAGCGGTGTTTCAAAGAAACAATCCTGCCATTAACCTTTGCACCCACACAACGATTCCCGACGTCAGTGTGAACGGCGTAAGCAAAATCAAGAGGCGTAGCACCGTGAGGAAGTTCTTTTACTTCCCCCTTCGGAGTAAAGACAAACACATCCTCGGAAAACAAATCTACTTTGACGGTCTCCAAAAACTCATTCGGATCTGACAGATCTTTTTGCCATTCCAATAGTCGATTTACCCATTCCACACTATCGCGAGTTGCGGAATCAAAACGACCCTCTTTATACTTCCAATGAGCTGCAATCCCGCGCTCAGCGACCATATTCATTTCGTGGGTACGAATTTGAATCTCAGTCCGCTCCCCAGTAGAACCGATTACGGTCGTGTGCAAAGACTGGTAGTTATTGGCCTTTGGCATCGCAATATAATCTTTAAATCGACCTGGCACCGGCCTGAATGCAGCATGAATTACTCCAAGGGCCTTATAACACTCGGTGATGTTATCCACGACAATCCGAAACGCGAGCAAATCATGCAGTTCATTAAAATCAACCTGACGACGCTCCATCTTTTTATAGATCGAGTAAAAATGTTTTGCTCGCCCGATCACTTGCGCTTTCACATCATACTCAACAAGCTTTTCCTGAATCAAATGAGCAACTTCTTCGAGATACTTTTCACGCTCAGACTTATTCTTGGCTACGAGCTCGGCGAGCTTGTAATAAACATCTGGATGAATAAACCGAAGGCAGAGATCTTCAAGCT
Source organism: Oligoflexia bacterium (assembly GCA_903858975.1). Classification (GTDB taxonomy): domain Bacteria; phylum Bdellovibrionota; class UBA1018; order UBA1018; family CAIMNF01; genus CAIMNF01. Next base: position 1,940 of record CAIOKW010000130.1, read on the forward strand.
CAACCTTGATTCCACTCATCCCGAGTCGATTGGCCAATGGTGCATAGATATCCAGAGTCTCTTGAGCAATCGTCTTTTGCTTATGGGGAGCGAGAAACTGGAGCGATCGCATATTACTTAGACGATCCGCAAGTTTCACGATAATCACGCGAATGTCTTTTGACATCGCAATGACCATTTTTCTAAAGTTTTCGGCCTGCTTTTCTTCTGTAGTCCGAAATGACATCTTATTCAGTTTCGTCACACCATCTACGAGTGTGGCGACATCTTTTCCAAATTCACGTTCAATGTCTTCTAGTTTTGCTGGAGTATCTTCTACTGTATCATGCAAAAAGCCAGCACATATAGATGACAGATCCAAGCGCATGTCTGCAAGTGTTTGGGCCACCTCGGTTGGGTGAATGATATACGGATCCCCACTTGAGCGCTTCTGGTCACCATGAGCTTTTTCTGCAAAAGCATACGCTTTCCGAACCAACTCCAGATTCGCATCTGGAAAATACCCTTGGATCGATTTACAGATTGTTTCAATTGTCGCTAAAGGCGCTTTGGCCATATCCCATTCTCCAGTTCATCCATGAACTTGATCACTGCATGATCGAGCTCTTGATAGGCTCGATCAAAGTCATCATTTACTATTATTAGGTCAAACTCATTTTGACGGCTCATCTCTTGAACCGCATTTTTCATCCGCTTATGAATGGCTTCTTCTGTTTCAGTCCCTCGGCCCCGTAATCGCTGCTCCAGGATTTCCATACTTGGCGGAGAAATGAAAACCGTAAAACACCGATCTCCATACAAGGACTTAAGCGTAGCCGTTCCTTGCACATCGATATCCAGGAGTACATGCTTTTGGTTACTCCAAAAACTTTGAAGAGTGGCTTTCTGTGTACCGTAATAGTTTTCATGCACCAAGGCCCACTCTGCAAATTCGTCCGCAGCGATTTTCGTTTTGAAACGATCTGCATTCACAAAAAAATATTCTTTTCCGTCTTGTTCTTTTCCGCGGGGTAATCGTGAGGTCGTAGAGATCGAGAGCGATAGCCGATCGGCATGGCTTTCAAGAATTTTTCCGCAAAGCGTGCTCTTCCCTGCTCCACTCGGAGCAGAAACGACAATGAGCCCAAAGGTTTTGTTTTTATGCGTCGTCATGCCTATTCCAAGTTCAAACTTTGCTCTCGCATTTGTTCAATCCACATCTTGAGCTCAATTACTTCCTGACTCACGCCCAAGTCTTGAGATTTATTTCCAAGAGTGTTGATTTCGCGATTGAGCTCCTGAAACATAAAATCAAGCTTCTTACCCACTGCCCCACCCGTGAGGAGCAAGGATTCGATTCCCTCAATATGCCCTTTAAATCGAGTTAGTTCCTCTTCAACGTCAAGCTTTTCTAATGAATAGGTGATTTCTTGCGCAATTCGAGCCTCCATCAGGGCGCGTAGTTTTTCATCGGTGGTCGTATAGGCTTCAAAACACTGCTCGACCCGTTTTTTAATTTTATCCTTTGCTCGCAATTGAATTTCAGAACGAAGCCCCAAAAATTTTTCGTGAGAAACCCTAAATTTTGAAATGATATCTAGAAGTGCTTCCTTCAGCTTTTCTCCTTCGACCTTTCTCATCGTGCCTAAGTCTTGAATGAGTTGAAGCAGTTCTGATTTAAGCCGATCCTGAAGCACCTGGAATGATTCTGAGCCTCGCTCTTCTGTGCCCGTTTTAGAAATCACATCTGGAAAATTTACAACATCTCGAAGAGTCACAGCATCATTCATCTGAAGCGCTGACTTTAATTTGAGCAAGTGCCCATAAGCGAGCTTTGCCTGATCTTCATTAACACGAAATGCCGAATCTGACTTTACTGAAGACTGGCGCTCAACCCAAAGGTCGATGCTTCCGCGCTTCACATGAGACTCAACTAAAGCCTTTAATTGAGATTCAAGAGCATTTAGATCACGAGGCATTCTCAGCTTTAAATCCATGAATCGGTGATTGAGGGATTTAATTTCCATTTTGTAGGTTTCATCACCCACCGTGAAAATGCGGGAAGCAAAGCCTGTCATGGAAGTGATCATCTCTTCGCTCCAGCATCAAGAGATGTATAGGCAAACTCACCCATATGACGAAACTTCTGAAATCGGTCTTCACGAATTTTTTTACTGGTCTCTGAATCAGGATTTTGAAAGTCACGATTCACCCAAGGTCCAAATACATTTTCAAGTTGTGTTTTTAGAGATTGAATTGCGCCCACTTTGTCACGATGTGCCCCCCCTTTGGGCTCACCAATAATTCCATCGACAAGCTTCATAGACTCTAGATCTTTTGCTGTGATCTTCAATCGCTCTGCAGCTCTTTCTGCTTGAGTTGAATCACTCCAAAGAATC
>CAIOKW010000131.1 GCA_903858975.1 Oligoflexia bacterium
AATTTCATCTAAGAACAAGGTTCCTTGATCTGCTAAGTCGAAACGACCGCGACGGAGCTGGGTTGCGCCAGTAAAGGATCCTTTTTCATGCCCAAAGAGTTCACTCTCAATGAGCTCCTCAGGAATCGCAGCGCAATTGACTTCGATGAAGGGTTTTTTGAAACGGTTAGAGAGCGCATGAATCGTTTGAGCGACCACTTCTTTACCGGTTCCATTTTCTCCAGTGATGAGGACTGAGCTATTGGTTGGAGCCACTCGTTTTAGAAGGTCTTGAATTTGTTTCATCGGAGCTGAGTCGCCGATGAGAGGTCGTTTGCCTGAGAGTTGTTTCCGAAGCGCTTGGTTCTCTTCGATGAGGTCCCGAGTGGAGAGTGCATTTCGAATGAGCACTAAGAGGCGATCGAGCTCCACTGGCTTTTCCATGAAATCAAAGGCGCCGAGCTTCGTTGCTTTCACAGCAGTTTCGATGTTCCCGTGTCCAGACATGATGATCACCGGGGTTTCAATCCCCTGAGACTTCATTTCATTGAGGGCAGTCAGGCCATCCATTTCCGGCATCCAGATATCGAGTAAAATCAGGTCAGGATTATGTTTTTTTGCGATCTCAATTCCTTGAAGGGCATTGGGGGCTTTTAAAATTTGATAGCCCTCATCCGAAAGGGCGCCAGCGAGTGAGTCGCGAATCGAGGGTTCATCGTCAATAATAAGGAGTGTGCGGCTCATGAAACTAGCTTAGCGGTTTTCAGGGGAAGCTCAATGATAAAAGTGGTACCTGAGTTGAGGTTAGATGAGAGGCGAATATAACCGCCATGGTCATTGATAATCCGCTTTACAATCGCAAGACCCAATCCGGTTCCTTCAGATTTGGTTGAGAAATAAGGCTCAAATGCGCGTTCTTGAATTTCTTCACTCATACCCGGACCATTGTCCCGGATCGTGAGGGCAGCCATTTCAAGCTTCTCATTGTAATGAGTTTCAACCTCAATTCTCCCGGGCACATTTTTAGGCTTCGCTTTGATTGCAGAAATTCCATTATCAATGAGGTTCAGAATCACCCGTTTCATCTGGTCACGATCAAGGTTGATAATCGGGAGACTCGGTTCGAGTTTAGTGATGAAATGAATCTCGGGGTGTGCAGATAAATAGAGCTGCATGGTTTCCTGGATCAGTTCATTTAACTGTTGTGGGGTCGGTGAGACCTCGGGGAGTCGTGCGAAGTTTGAAAACTCATTCACCATCTCCTTCAGTTCATCCGTGTGTTGGATGATCACTTGAGTGCACTCCTGAACTAGTTGCCCATCTTTTCCAGGCAAATCACGAAGTCTTCGTTGAAGCCGTTGGGCTGATAGTTTGATTGGGGTGAGGGGGTTCTTAATTTCATGGGCAATTCGCTTTGCGACTTCCCGCCAGGCCATTTCACGTTGACCTTTCACGAGGTGGGTCACGTCATCGAGCACGGCGACGGCTCCCCAGATCTGTCCCTTTTCTTTCAGAGAGGAGGAGATTGCAGTAAGGTTTCTGACTTCACCACTCACTCGTCCAGTCCAGCTCATTTCGCGGTCTATACGGGATTGATCGGCTAGAGAAGCCTCTAGAACCTTAAGAATTCCATGGTGAGAGTCAGCATGAAAAACGTGATTCATCGATTGCTCGCTCACGTCTCCGCCACCCAGATCGAGAAGAGTTCTTGCGGCGTCGTTCAGGGTGAGAATCTTTCCAGCTTTATCCACGAGGACCACACCCGTAGCAATGTTGGACAAAATAGCCTCTAGCTGCTGGGTCCTTTGGCGGATGGTCGCTTGATTGCTCTTTAAATCCGACGTCATTTTATTAAAGCTTTCAACTAGGGTTGCGATCTCGTCATTACCTGTTTTTTCAATCGTGATGTCGAGTCGGCCTCGTCCTACGTCTTGAGCTGCCTTCACGAGCCGCTCGACAGGCACAGTGAGTTCTCGTGCGAGATAAAGTCCAAGCCAAATCTCTGCAAAAATAATGAAGAGAGTGATCAGGATCAAAATAATGAAATAAGTCGTTTTAATTGGATATTTGAGAGGATTAATGTCTTTGTAGTCCTCAACCGTGTGGGCAATTTGCCCGGCTCTTAAAGTTAAATTCACGGGAATCAGGGTATCCACCACCACTACGGCTCGAATCAGGCCCGAGGTGTAGTCAATCAATGGAATCGTTGATCGAACTAAGTCCGCGTGACCAATCGATTGAATGAAGGCGATTTTATTACCCTGAAAGGCAAGGCGGAGTCGGTCTAGGCTCATTCGGACATAGGCGTCTGGGTTGTTAATTCGCGATTCTGGATCCATGACTAGCTTCGGTTCTTCGAGGGGGTCTGTATAAATCTCGACTGCATTGAGAGCATAAAGCGATCGCAGGTGCTCCAGTGATGATAGGAAGTTTGAATCTAGGTTTTTTCGGTGGGTGATGACGTGAGAATGGATTTGTTTTGAAATGAGATCTGCAAAGTGAGTCGAGAGGTTCTCGGCATTCTTGTAGTAGAGACCCGTGATCTCGAGTGAGGACTGCAGGGTGTTTTGAACTTTTAAGGAAAACCACTTATCGAAACTCTGATTGATATAAAGCGCCGAGATGGTGAATACGGTGAGGGTCGGGATAATCGAAAACCCGATGAAGGCGGCAACGAGTTTGGATTTCAAACGAGATCCCAGGATCCGACTTCGGCGCTCAAAGAAGATTTTTCCAACGTTTTTAAAGATGAGCCAAAGGAGGCCGACTAAAATAACGATATTGAAATTGATGAGTCCAAAGAAGAAAATCGAATTGACGAAGGGCAGGGTAGCCGAGATTTTACCCAGTCTAAACTCTACGGCCGTCAGCAGGGCAAACGCGAGGGTCAGCCCTATGATGATTACCCGCTCCCGACGCCTTTTTCGGGACTCCCTTTGTTCTAATCGATCCGACATAAGTCCCAGATTATCATGGATTTTAAGCCTAAATCGAACTATTCTATTCCGCATGGCAGAAAAAATTACACCCCGCGCAGAAAACTTCTCAGAGTGGTATCAAGACGTCGTCCTTCAGGCAAAATTAGCCGACTATAGCCCTGTGAAGGGCTGTATGGTCATCCGCCCCAATGGTTATTCAATTTGGGAGCGGATTCAGAAGGAAATGAATGATCGCATTAAGGCTTCGGGAGTTCGAAATGCCTATTTCCCGATGTTTATCCCTGAGAGTTTCATTAAAAAAGAGGCTGATCACGTTGAGGGATTTGCTCCTCAGGTGGCCGTAGTGACCTATGCTGGCGGGAAGGACCTGGATGAGAAGCTCGTTGTCCGTCCCACTTCTGAAACCATTATCAATTCCATGTTCGCGAAGTGGATTCAAAGCTATCGTGATTTGCCGCTTCTGATGAATCAGTGGGCGAACGTCGTTCGATGGGAAATGAGAACCCGTCTCTTCTTGCGGACCACCGAATTCCTGTGGCAAGAGGGTCACACCTGTCATGCCACCCTAGAAGAGGCGGAACTCTTCACTCAGAAAATGTTGAAAGTTTACCATGAGTTTTCTGAGAACGTGCTTGCGATGCCCGTGATCCCAGGCATGAAGTCAGAAGCTGAGAAATTTGCAGGAGCTCTTCGTACTTATTGTATTGAAGCGATGATGCAAGATGGAAAAGCCCTTCAAGCAGGAACGTCACACAATTTATCGGATCATTTCGCAAAAGCCTTCGACACCATGTTTCTGGATAAAGACGGCAAACAAAAGCACGTTTTCCAAACCAGCTGGGGAGTTTCTACTCGCCTGATTGGTGGAATGATCATGACCCATTCTGATGATAAGGGATTGATTCTTCCTCCAATGTTGGCTGAGACCCACGTGGTGATCGTTCCGATCGTGCCAAAAGCGAATATGGCGCCAGCCGTTTACGAAGCAGCCGACAAACTTGCAGCAGCGATTCGTGAAAACATTGAAGTGCTCAAGCTTCCTTATAAAGTGGGAGTTCAAGTTGATAAAGATGATACCAAGCAAGCGGGTTGGAAGTTTCATGAGTACGAACTCATTGGGATTCCAGTGCGAATTGAGCTTGGGCCTCGCGATCTAGAGAAGGCTCAGGCCGTATTCACCCGAAGAGATAAAGGGGTGAAGGAATTTATTCCACTTGCAGACCTTCCAGCAAAAATTGGCGTGGAATTAAAAGAAATGCAAACTGAACTCCTGGAAAAAGCGCGTTCCCACCGAGAGCAAAACACGCACTCGGTAAGTGATTACGAAACCTTTAAGCGAGAACTCGACGAAAAAGGTGGTTTCTTTAAGGTACCTTGGGGACTGGATCGCCAAGCAGAAGAGCAAATTAAAGAAGAAACAAAGGCAACACTCCGTTGTATCCTTCTTGATGATTCTTTTAAGCCGATTGAAGCAAATCAACCTTGCTTTAAAACGGGCAAAAAAGAAGGAACCGTCATGGCGATTTTCGCCCGTTCTTACTAAGGAGATCGCATGACGACTGAACTGGTGGTCGCCCTCGACTATAATGAACGAACGAAGGCCGAGTTACTGATAGAACAGCTGGAAGGACTTCCGGTAATTTATAAAGTGGGCTTAGAGTTGTTCATGACGGCCGGAGCATCCTGGGTTCAGGCACTGACCGCAAGCGGTCAGCGCGTCTTCTTGGATCTTAAGTTCCATGATATTCCAAACACTGTTTCGCAAGCGGTAGTTCAGGCTGCGAAAACGGGAGCGGAGTTTCTTACGCTTCATCTTTCAGGAGGTAAGCGAATGCTGGATGAAGTGGATATTCGCCTTCAAGAAGCAATGATTGCTCAAGAAATCATGGAGCGACCTCGTGTTTTAGGCGTGAGCGTTTTGACCTCGTTTCACGAGGAAGACTGGATTGCCAATGTTTCTCATATGGCTAAAGTCACCGGCGTCAGGACCATTTCAGATTCGGTATTTCACTTTGCAAGCCTTGCTCACGATCACCCGGGAGTTCAGGGCATGGTGTGTTCACCTAAAGAAGTTGAAATGATTCGGATTAAGTATCCTCATTTGTATCTGATGGTTCCAGGGATTAGGCCAGAAGGTTCGCCCAGCCATGACCAGAGTCGGGTGACCACTCCCGCTGAGGCTAAAAACTTAGGAGCATCGGCGATTGTAGTGGGAAGACCGATCACACAATCCGCTAATCCAAGACAAACCGTAGAAATGATTTTGGGAGACCTCGCATGAGCAATGAAATTTTTGTCAGAAATCCACACAGTATTTTTCAGGCCTTGAAGTCACGTCCCAAAGATGTACTTGAAATTACTCTCCCGAGAGAGAAGCAAGATGATGTGTGGGAAGGGATTGAGGCCCTCGCAGAACGAAATAAAGTTCGAGTGAATCAGCCAGGTGGCGCGAGTATGGTTCGCTCGCAGGTGAAGCCTCAAGGACGCGGACAGGGAAGAAATCAAAAAGGTCCTCAGCCTGCGATGGGTCGTGAGAGTGGGCATGGAGCCAGCATTCGTCCCAAGTTGGGTATTTCACTTGAGGAAATGTTCAAAGGCATTTCGGATTCGAGTCGTGGAGTTTGGCTCGCACTGGATTGTTTGCAAGATCCTCAAAATTTAGGAGCGATCTTCCGATCGGCGGCTTTTTTTGGAGTAAAGGGGATCATCATGACTACGGAGCGATCCGCTCCCATGACTGCTACCGTTTATGATATTTCATCAGGCGGAGTAGAAGCCGTTCCTATGGTCCAGACCATCAATTTGAAGCAGGCGCTGGATAAAGCGAAAGAAGCGGGGCTTTGGATTTTAGGCACCTCAGAGCATGCAAAAGAATCCCTACATAAGGTTGCAAAAGATCGTCCTTGGCTCGTGGTTCTTGGGAACGAGGAAAAAGGTATCCGCCGTTTGACCGAAGAGGCTTGTGATGTCATGTGCTCGATTCCTCCGAAAGGGGAGGGTGTCACTTCCCTCAATGTGTCTGTCGCAACAGGAGTGCTCCTGAGCCATCTTTCGTGATGTTTGGACCCAAATTCAAAGTCCCAGAGCATGAGCTCGAGTTTTCTTTTGTTCGAAGCTCGGGGCCTGGGGGCCAAAACGTAAATAAAGTAAACAGTAAGGCTCTTTTGCGTTGGAGTATTCGAGATTCAAAAGCGGTTTCAGAAACCTTAAAGCCCATCCTTCTCGAAAAACTTCAGGGGAAGCTCAACTCAGAGGGCGAGATTCTGATTTCAAGTGATGTCCATCGCGATCAAATCCGAAATCGTGAAGATTGCATTCAACGACTTCAGGTAATGCTCGATCAGGCTCTCTTTAAACCCAAAGCGCGAAAGAAAACAAAGCAAAGTTGGTCGAGCCAAAAGCGTGATGAAACCTCTAAAAAGAAACATTCAGAGAAAAAGAAGCTTCGAAAAATAGACTATTAAAAAGCAATGACCTCAATCAAGCTCAGTGAGGAAGTAAAAAGCATCGCTTCGCGTTCTCGGTCGTAATCCTTGCGAGCTCTTCAAATGGAATACCCTTAATTTCAGCAAGCTTTAGGGCAGTGTGTTTTACCATGAAGGGCTCGCATTTTTTTCCGCGAAGTGGAGCGGGAGCTAAAAATGGTGAATCTGTTTCCACTAAAAGGCGATCGAGCGGAAACTCCTTTACGATTTGACGAAGTGGCTCTGAGTTCTTGAAGGTGAGAATCCCTGAAATCGAGATAAAAAACCCAAGATCCATGCACGCCCGTGCAAAAGCATCGGTTCCTGAAAAGCAGTGAATCACGCCCTTGGAGGGACCTTTTTGGCGTAGGGCATAGTCACGCAAAAGGGGTAGAAGATCCTCTTCCCCATCGCGTGAATGAACCACGATGGGCTTTTTCACTTCGATCGCTAGTTCCATCTGTGCGGCACACTCGGCTTTTTGTTTTTCTCGATCCGAGTGTTCGTAATAATAATCAAGACCGATCTCTCCAATGGCAACGCACTTGGGATGATCGAGGTAGCTGCGCATGGTCTTTAAGATTTCAGGGGTAACCAGCGATGCCTCGTGAGGATGAACTCCGATGGTGTGATAAACATTTTCATGGGCTTCTGAAATGCTTTTTACGGTTTCAAAATTCGTATGATCGGTTGCAATGGTGATCAGGGTATCCACACCATTTGAGGTAGCCTCTTGAACCAGCTCAGCTGGGCCTTTGCCACCATCGTATTCGTAATTCAAATGGCAATGCGTATCGATCAGCATTATTTTTTCAGCATCCGTTCAATAATTTCAATCCAGAGATTGGTCGGAAGTCCGCCCTCAACTTTTTTACCATTAATAAAAAATGTCGGAGTCGATTGAACTTTCAGGTTTGCGCCAATTTGGGAATCACTCTTGATTCGGTCTGCGGTGCTCGGAAGGGTCATGCAGGCTTTCAACTTCTCGAGGTCGACGTCAGCCACTTTAGATTTCAACAGCTCTGCAATTTTTCCAGCTTCAAAGTCCCTCTGGTTTTCAAAAAGGGTCTCATAGGCTTCTTGAAATTTTCCTTGTTCGCCCGAGCAGACGGCCACAGCAGCGGCTTCACAGGCAAATTTATGGATCGTATGCTTTAGATTCGTATCTGCGTTACACTCGGTCGCGAGTGGAAAGTTCAAAAACACGAAGCGAACTTCCTTTGCGTAACGTTTAAAGAGCGGATGAATGGCATTCGCGCCCATCTTGCACGCAGGGCACTCATAATCGCTAAATTTAACAATGGTGATGGGAGCATTTGCGTCCCCGATTGAAAAAGCATTCGTCGGGATCGAGAGCGGGGTGACTGGTGCATTCATCACGGATTCAATGATGTCGTTTAAATCCTCTTTTTTCATTTCTGCTTGTGGATCCAGTCCACGAACAAATAAGAAGGAAATGAGTAGCGCCGAAAACCCAATTCCGATGAGGTGGGTAAATGTGAACCCATTTGAGGTTTCCACTTTAGATGGAAGCTTCAAAGCGAGCATGAAAAGGATCAGGTTGATTGCATCGACGGTTAGGCAAAGGAGGCAGAGCTTTCCAATCATCGTGATCATGATCACGAGATAGATCAACGAGAAGAGGAGGGCGATCCCAGTGAATGCCACCAAATAGGGCTTCATATTCTTTTTGAAGTTTTCTCCAAAAGCAAACAAAGCAAGTATGAGGATGATGAAATAGCCTGCAATTGCAAATCCCGAGAGGGGAGCGCCTGCAATGAACTCAGAGTACTTACTCATTTCAATTGCGGTGCAATCAAAGGTCTGTCCAATATTGCAAAAGCTGCGCATTTCGCCCATGCCGCTTCGAGTGAGGAAGTAGAGGCGGGTTTGCCAGATCGACATGCAGGCGCCGAGAGCGGCAAGAATGCTAATCGCAGGGATAAGTTTTGAAGTGTTCTTTTGTTTTTCCATGATTATTGAATCTTTCCAGCTTTAAACATCAGATATTGTGCAAATGCGAGAATAAGAATTCCGCTAAATATTTTAATACGATTCATCCATTGCCCAGCTTTTGGAAGGCGTTGAAACGATCCAGCAAAGGCAGCAATTCCAATTAAGATCGTTCCCAATCCTAGTGCGAAAAAAATCATCAATCCAAGACCAAGGAGAACGGACTGAGTTTGAGCAATGTAGGCCAGGATCGCAGAAAGTACCGGAGTTGTACAAGGGGCCGCGATGAAACCTGAAGAGGCACCTAGAACAAAGGCACCGAGAAGAGTCGCTTCTTTTTCGGTATTGCTTTTGATGCTGGAGTTCAGACCCATACTTCGTTTCATTCGATCAAGTATCGCTTGGGGATCGATCGGAAGAACGTCCATCATCATGAGTGCAGCAAGGGTCATGATGAACGAAAGTCCCAGGTACCACTTAGAAGTGTTCGTGAGGGCGCCAAATACTTGACCGGTAATCCCCGCGAGTACTCCTAGAAATGCATACACAATCGTCATGCCGAGCACATAAGCAACCCCTCTAAAAAAGATTCCGCGCTTATTTCGCTCTTCATGGTGGGTTTGGATGCCTCCAACGACTCCGATCGTAATCGGAATCATGGGATAGATACAGGGAGTGAGGCTCGATAAAATCCCACCCACGTAGGCCAGTGCAAGCGCAAGGATTGCGCCCCCCAATGAGCCACTCTTTAACAAATTTTCAAGGCTATTCGCCAGTTGATCCATGATAGTGTTTTTATCATGACCAAACGATTCATGACTAGCGTTGTTTTATTGTGGCTCTCCGCGTTTTTAGGAGTAAATCCTGCTTTTTCGGGAAGCATCACAGTTCAGCTTTCATCGGAGCCAACCCAGTTTGACCCTCTCTTACTTGAGGATGCGGCCGGCTTAAAGATTTCAGCCAATACCATTGGAACGCTTTATGAATACGACGGGAGAGGTGAGCGACAAAAGGGACTTCTGGATAATTATTCGATCTCCAGGGATCGTCTTCACTACACCTTTCGTTTTAAAAAAGGCTTGAAATGGAGTGATGGAAAACCCTTCCATGCAGAGCACTTCTTGTTGACACTTCAGCGCCTCTCGAATGAGAGCATTCGTGCGGCCTTGTCTGAGCTTTTTCCTAAAGTGGATCTGAAGAAGACCAAGGTCACTGATGCTCGAACCATTGAAGTTTACTTAAGAGAAGCGGATGCTCAACTTTTGAATTGGTTGACGCTTCCTCCCTTTGCACCGATTCGTGCAGATATGGTTGAGCGTTATACGAAGAACAGAAGTCCAGTAGTCCCAACTTTGGGTGCCTATGAAATCGTAGATTATAAGCGAGAGAGTCATTTGGATTTGAAAAAGAATCCCAATTATTATGCCGCCGATAAAGTCTCTATTGAGGAAGTCAAAGTTCGCTTTGTGGGCGAAGAGGCTTCTTTGTTGCCTCTTTTGAAGAGTGGTTCAATTGATATCCTCAATAAGGTTCCCGTTCTTCAGGTGGAAGATATCTCAGAGATCTCGACGATCAAAGAGGTTCCCGTGGAAGCGGTGACTTATCTTGCATTCAATACAAAGAAGGCCCCCTTTAATGAAAAGAAGAATCGAATCGCCCTGCGCGACGTGCTGACCTTTGGGAAGCGAAAAGAGCTCGCGAAGCTGCTTAAAACCGCTGAACTGCCGGCGCCATCGTTTGTGCCGACCATACTCGCTCCCGCAGGATATAAACGTGAGGCGGTAATTCCCGCAGTTAAATCAGAAGAAAAACTAAAGTTTAGCATCCAAAGTGACTCCGGATCAAGAAACCAGACTATTTTGGAATACGTCCAAAATGAAATTAAGGATGAGCTTGGCTGGAAGCCCGAACTTGATATGGTGGATTGGAAAACACACTATTCAAAATTAAAGTCGGATCCGGATTCCATCTATCGGTTCGGCTGGCAAAATCCAGTGAGTGATCCGTTCTTGGTTTATCAAGTCTTGACCTCGAAAAGCCCGAATAATTTTACCGGTTGGTCAAATGCTGAATATGATGAATTGGTGGAAGAATTGCGCCAGGAAAATCGGCAGGTGAAGAAGTCAAAGTTGATTCATGATTTGGAAGCGATTTTGTGGGATGAAGCTCCGGTAGTTCCCTTGCTGCATCAGGTACTTCGTTTTGCATATTCCAAACGAGTGTTGGGCTTCCGTGCAAACCCGTTTGGAGTAATTCTGTTTCGCGAGCTCCATCTCAACGAAAACTTGAAAAAATAGGATCTAGGCGTAAACCTTCTCACGGTGTTCATGCTGTTCTTGGCAAGAAACACAGAAAGTAGAGAACGGGCGCGCTTCAAGGCGGCGTTTCTCGATGTCTTCCTCGCACGCTTCGCATTGACCAAATGAGCCTTCATGAATTCTCTGAAGAGCCGTATTGATCTTTGCGATCATGACGCGTTCACGGTTACGAAGTTCAAAGGTTAAGCTTTGATTGATTTCGCTTGCCGCAAGATCTGCCTCATCGGGCAGGTCGTCTGATGAAGTGTTTAAGTCGTGTTTGATGCTTTCCTTGGTGTTGTTCAAAAGTCGTTCACGTTCAGCGAATAAGATTCTTTTAAACTTACTGATGGTTTGCACGTCCATTTTAAATCCCCCTTTAAAACAGTTACAGTTACAACCCATTCTAAGTTCCGACGCGGTACAGCTACTAGGACATCCCTTTTCCCAGCTGCGCGGGCTCTTCCTTAAGCTTTTGCCGTTCCTGATTGGGAGCGACAAAATTTAGACGGTTGAATAGTGTTTATAAGGTTCTCTAAGAAGGTTCAACCGCAATAGATTGAAGATTTTATTGGAAAATGCATAAAAGTCAACTATTCCAGAATCGATGGCTCTTGCACGAATTTAGCGGAAAAATAGCCAAAAATAAGGGAATGTAGCCACCATGAATTCACGCACCTCTCCCTCAACCTCTGTTGTAATCTTGGCCGCCGGACTTGGAAAGCGGATGTACTCCTCTCTACCGAAAGTTTTGATTCCCGTTTGTGGTCGCCCGATGTTGTTTCAGATCTTGGATCGCTTAAATGAGATCGCTCCGAAGACTCGAGTGGTAATTGTGGTGGGTCACCAAAAAGAAAAAGTCATGGAGGCTGTGGTCTCAGAGGAATTCAATCTCGATATCGACTTTGTAGAGCAGGCAGAACAAAAGGGAACCGGGCACGCCGTGAAGTGCGCGATGGAATCTCCCTGGGGTAAAGCAACGCTCGCGAAGAAAGAAAATGTTCTCGTATTACCGGGGGATTTGCCCCTCATTACAAACGAACTTTTAAAAGAAATGTTAGAGCCGCTCAAGCGCGGATCGGTCATGAAGCTCTTGACTGCGGTTTTGGCTGATCCAATGGGATATGGCCGCATTGTAAGAAAAGGCAAAAAGGGTGGGGTCTTGCGGATTGTCGAAGAAAAAGACGCAAGTCCAAGAGAGAAGCTGATTCAAGAGGTGGGGGTATCCATCTATTCTTTTCAAGCCCAGTTTTTGTCGGTCGGGGTCGCGGGACTTAAGAACAACAATGCTCAGAAAGAATATTATTTAACGGATTTAATTGGAAATGCGGTTTCTAAAAAGCGAACGATTGAAACAACGGTCTGGGATTCGCCGGAAGATGTTCGTGGAGTGAATAATCCCTACGAATTGTCGCTCGCTGCAGATATTTTAAATGCACGAGTAATTAAAACTCATGCTTTAAATGGAGTAAGATTTATTTCACTCCATTCTTGTCGAGTAGAGCCTCAAGTGAAAATTGCAAAAGATGTCACTATTTATCCAGGAGTGATTCTGGAGGGGCGAACTGACGTGGGAACGGGTTCCACCTTGGGCTCAAATGTATTTTTGAGAAATATGAAGATTGGTGAATTCACGGATGTGAAGACTGGAACCTATGCTGAGGATTCATCGGTGGGAAATCACGTAAAGCTTGGGCCTTACGCCCATCTCAGGCCAGAGAGTGTCGTTAAGGATCATGCAAAGATTGGAAATTTTGTCGAATTAAAGAAAACCACGATTGGCGAGAAGTCAGCGGTCTCTCACTTAAGTTACCTCGGAGACGCTGAAGTGGGCGCACGAGTGAATATTGGTTGTGGATTTGTAACCTGCAATTACGATGGTCGCGTGATTGATGGAAGTCGAAAACACAAAACAACCATCGAGGATGATGTGTTTGTAGGAAGCGATTGTCAGGCGGTGGCGCCTGTCACATTAAAGCAGGGTTCCTTTGTGGCTTCAGGATCTACGATTACGGAAAACGTGGAGTCAGGAGCGCTTGCGATCGCCCGAGCGCGACAAGTCAATAAGCTAGGCTATGCGAAGAAATTAAAATCCTAGTGCAGCGGAAGTTCGAAGTAGAATCGGCTTCCTTGCCCAGTTTCGCTCATGACTCCGATCGTTCCTCCGTGTAATCTGATAATTCCCTGGCAGAGGCTTAATCCCAAGCCGAGCCCATTAGTTCGTAGGCAAGAGGCGGAGTCTCCCCGATGAAACGGATTGAAGATTGAATTGAGTTCAGTTTTTGAAATTCCGGGCCCGTGATCTTGCACGGAGACTCGAATGGAGTTTTGTCGGGACTCAATTTCAATTTCGATTGCCCCTCCTTCGGGGGTGTACTTGGTAGCATTGTCTAATAAGTTAGAAATCACTTGGGTGATGCGGAAGGGATCAAGTTCGAGTTTGATGGGATGATTCGGGCTCTTCAATGAAAAGTGTCGTGTAGGAGCAATGAGTCTAAAGTCCTCTAAGCACTGGGAAGTCAATTGAGCTAAATCCACGCATACGCGATCCAAAGCGACGAGTCCCCGCTCGAGGCGAGAAACATCTAAAAGATCATTCACAAGGCGTTTCAGTCTTTGGCTTGGGCCTCGAAGGCGCGCTAAATGCTGAGGGCTGATGGGTTCCTCTTTTTTCAGTTGCCTTTCAAAGGTCTCAATCATGAGGAGGATCACGGTGATGGGATTGCGAAGCTCATGGGCGGCCACATCGAGAAACTGAGCTTTCATTTTTGCTGTTTCTTCTGCTTTTAATTTTTCCTGACGGAGTTCTTGTTCTAGTTGTTTCCGTTCAGTGATGTCCGTAGTTACGCCTCCCATTCCGATAATATGATCCTCGGCGTCTCGAATGGCAAACTTGGAAGAGATCACCGTGCGGGTACGGGTGTGATCTAAACTTTCGACTTCTTGTTCAAGGGTGAGTGATTTTCCTGACTTTAGAATTGTTTCGTTGTCGGCGGATACCCGGTCTGCAACTTTCTTTGAGAAAATTTGATACTCTGTCATTCCGAGAATTTTTTCTTTGCTAACACCGTAGGTCCTACCCATGGCATCATTTGCAAGTGTGAATTGATGTGAGGGATTCATTGCAAAAATGTCTGAGGGAGTACTGTCAATGAGGCTTCTCAAGAAGTTTTGGCTTTCGCAAAGTTTGCGTTCGTTCACGACATATCGAGTAGTTTCTTGGAGGACGACCAGAGTGCCTCCGATCTTACCTTCGAAACCCTCATTCGTCATACGGATCGGGCTATAGCAAATTGTAAAATAGGCATCCTCCATTTGCCCCTTGCGATTGATTCGATATGCCTGATCCTCAAAACTGATGACTTTTCCCTCGATCATCACCTGCTCGTAAATTGGTTTATTAAAAGGCCAAATTTCAGGCCATACTTCGCGAGTAGAGTGTCCTAGGGCATAGGGATGTTTCTGATCGGCAATTACCCGATAACCATCATTATAAATAAAAATGAGTTCCTTGCCCCAAAGAATGGCCATAGGAAACTTGCTCGCTAGAATGAGGTTTGTAGCCATGCGAAGGGTTTTATGCCAAGTGCTTCGAGGGCCGAGAGGGGTCTTGGACCAATCCATGCGTCGTACCCAGTCGACCATGTCGCCTTCTCCAATGAGCCAATCCTGATCAATTTCGTGTGGTTCCAAAGGCTTTTTTCGCTCCTGATGCAGTCCGTTTTAGTCGAGGGACGGTATCTGAAGATGCAAGTTCGAATCCATCGGGGAGTAGGGAACTGTATAGGGGAGGGTGGGGGGAATAGGCCTTGTCGGTCCCCCTGCCCTCGTGTACCGTGGGCGTCATTCATGGACCGTGAACTAGACTTTGATTTTGATTTTGAATCGATACGCCTTGAGGCAAGCACTGAAGTGGCTACGCCGGATCAAGTGCCAGAATTCGTGCATCGTTTGAACGATCCCCAGCGTGAGGCGGTTCTGACCACCAATGGGCCACTTTTGGTCCTGGCCGGAGCGGGTTCAGGTAAAACGAAAATGCTGACGAGCCGGATTGCGTACCTCATTTCTTATTTGAAAGTGAGGCCTTGGCAAATTTTAGCGGTGACCTTTACGAATAAAGCCGCAGGCGAAATGCGGGACCGTGTCTATGGTTTGCTTTCCGAGATGGGCATGAGCCGTCATGAAATTCAAGGCCCTCTTGATATTGGCACCTTTCACGCAATTTGCGCGCGGATCCTGCGTCGTGAGGCAGATCGATTACCGTTTAAAAAACCATTTGTTATTTTTGATGACAGTGACCAACTTGCGCTCTTGAAGTCCATCATTAAGCAAAAGAATATCGACGATAAAATTTATCCTCCTAAGAGCTTCCAATACGCCATCAATCGAATGAAGTGCGATGCGCTTGAGCCTGATAGTCCGCTTGCAAAAACAGGTCGTGGGATTGATCGTAAATTGCCCGAAATTTACGAAGCCTATCAAAAGGCGATGATTGATAATAATGCTCTCGATTTTGGTGAGATGATCACCCTCACTTATCGCTTGCTTCGGGATAATCCTGATATTCGTGAAAAATACCAGCGCCGCTATCGCTACATTCACGTGGATGAGTATCAAGATACAAATCGCGCGCAGTACCTTTTGCTCTCATTGCTCGGAAGTCCTGAGCATGGAAGTCATGGTAATATCTGCGTCGTCGGGGATGAAGATCAGTCGATTTATGGCTGGCGTGGAGCCGATATTAGAAACATTCTTGATTTCGAGCGTGAGTACCCAGGGTCTCATGTGGTGAAGCTTGAGCAGAACTACCGCTCAACGCAGACGATCGTTGAGGCCGCATCCGAACTCATCGCCCATAATACGCAAAGAAAAAATAAAACACTTTTTAGTGAGCAAGAGGTGGGTGAGCCGATTGTTCGAATTCAGTGTCCTGATGATCGTTTCGAAGCCGAAGTGGTCGTAAAAGAAATTCGTCGCCTCATTCAAGATCACCCCGAGTTTTCGCTCAATGAGTTCGCTATTTTTTACAGAACCCACGCACAGTCCCGATTGGTGGAGGAGTTCTTAAGGCAAGCAAAGCTGCCTTATAAAGTAGTCGGGGGGCTTCGATTCTTTGATCGTAAGGAGATTAAAGATGTCATGGCCTACCTCAGACTCGTTTATAACAGTTCCGATTCCATTTCTTTTAAGCGGATCATCAATGTTCCCGCTCGTGGCATTGGAAAGACAACGCTGGATAAACTCGATGCAGCGTGGGGTCAGCAAGGCTCTCTTTGGGATTTCTTTTCAAAGGAAATGAGTGCTCCCGAGATTTTCTCTGGAAAAACACTGAAGAAGCTTCAAGAGTTTAAGCGGATTGTGGATCAATGGACGAGTCATCAACCGACGATGCTGATGAGTGAACTCTATCATCGCATTTTGGATGACACTCGCTATGTAGAGGAATTAAAAGCCGAGGGAACCGATGAAGCACTCGAGCGAATCGACAACTTAGAAGAGTTTAACTCAGTGGTGCTTGAGTTCGAAGAGCGAGAACTTCAGGGGCTTACCGAAGAAGAAATTACGAAGCGCAAGCCACTTTTGCTTGGGCGATTTTTAGAGCAGACGACACTCGCGGAATCACCCGATACGGATGGCATTGCAACGAGCGTTCAGATGATGACGTTTCATGCCTGCAAGGGGCTTGAGTTCCCAGTGGTCTTCATGTTGGGAGTGGAAGAGGGATTGTTCCCCTCCGTCCATGGTGAAGAAAGTGAAGACGAATCAGACGAGCTGGAAGAAGAGCGCAGGCTTTGCTACGTGGGCATGACTCGGGCGCGGGAACGTCTTTATATGTGTCACGCCACTTTTAGGCGTGTTTGGGGAGATCTGCTCTATCAGTATCCAGCTCGATTCTTTAAAGAAATTCCAGAACGCTATTTTGAAATTCGAGACTTCTCGAAAAATGCTGGTCGATTTTAAATTGAGGAAGAAGTGTAATGCTCCATCCTCGTAATCGTCATCAGGGCCGATATGATTTTGAAAAGCTCAAGGCATCGTATCCGGAATTGTCGAACTTTGTGGCGAAGAACAAGTATGGAGATGACTCCATCGATTTCGCAAATCCTGAGGCCGTAAAAGCGCTCAATCGTGCGCTTTTAAAAGACTATTATGGGATCGTCCAATGGGATATTCCTGCCAATTACCTCTGTCCTGCTATTCCGGGCCGCGCCGATTATATTCACAATATTGCCGATCTTCTGGCATCCACTCGCCGGGGAATCATTCCAAAAGGTGAGGGGGTTCGTGGACTCGATATTGGGGTTGGGGCGAATTGTATTTATCCGATCATTGGCCATTTTGAATACGGTTGGAATTTCTTGGGCGCGGATGTGAATCCGGTTTCGATTGCTTCCGCTTCAGCCATTATTCATGCAAATCAAGGCCTAGGAAAAGCCATAGAATTGAGACTCCAGAAGTCAGAAAAAAATATTTTTGAAGGGCTGATTCAAAGTGGTGAGTATTTTGATTTTACTCTTTGTAATCCTCCATTCCACGCGTCCTTAGAAGAAGCTCAATCGGGTACCCGTCGCAAGTGGAAGAATTTGGGAAAAGTTTCTGGAAAAGTGCATGAAAAGCAAGTGGTGAACTTCGGAGGACAGGGTGCAGAGTTGTGGTGCGAGGGAGGCGAATTGACCTTCATTCTCAACATGATTCGCGAGAGTAAGGTGTTTTCTCTTCAAGTCGGGTGGTTTACCACTTTGGTCTCAAAAGAGGAGACCCTGCCCAAAATTGAAGCAGCCCTGAAGTCCATTGGCGCCAAAGATTGGAAAGTGATTTCCATGGCTCAAGGTCAAAAGAAAAGCCGAGTTATGGCTTGGGCGTTTTAAAGTGAAGGCAAAACTCACTCGACCCGAGACCCGGAGTCATCGCGAGAGATGCTTCATTTGCAGTGGCCAGGGTGCTTGAAATACTGAGACCCAATCCAGTTCCATCTCCCGGGGATTTCGTCGTGAAGAAGGGTTGAAAAATTTTAGATTGAAGCTCCTCGGGTACTCCTGGGCCAGAATCACTGACCTTGATTTCGGGGCCCTCAGGGCTTGCTTCGAGTCGGATCGAGATCCACTTGGGTTCGCTCGTTTGCTTAACTGCATCGCGGGCGTTATTGATGAGGTTTACTAAAATCTGTGAAATTTGGCTCGGTCGACACTGAGCGAAGACTTCACTGCTCGGAGACGTGTATCGAAGTTCGATATTTGAAAGTCTGAGATGCTCCCTGCACAATTCAAGGGAGTCTTCGATGATGGATCGAAGGTCTGTCGTTTGGATTGGATCTTGGGAGCTGTTTCTAGAAAAGAGTTGGAGTCCCTTGATGATGGAAGAAATGCGATCCACTCCGCGCAATATTCCCACAAGTGAGGTTTCTATTTTCGCCTCGGTTTCAGGTCGATTTGGAGAGCTGAGGAGGTGCTTTACGCGAGTTGCGTAGCCTGAAATAATGGCAAGCGGGTTGTTAATCTCATGCGCCATTCCTCCGGCCATCTCGCCTAAAGCAGACATTTTTGCATTGTGAATGAGGGTTTGTTTTTGATTCTCAATCAGAGTGAGGGCTTCAGCAAGTTTCTCATTTTTCTTCTTGAGCTCAAGCTGAGTCATCACCATGTGAGCTAGGGTGGTGAGCGCCTTTCGTTTTTCTTCAGGAAAGTCTTTGGGTTTTGAATCAATGACGCAAAGGGTGCCAATCGCATCCCCGTTTTCGCTGATGAGTGGAGCTCCAGCATAAAATCGAATGGAGGGATCTCCGGTCACGAGTGGATTATCTGCGAAGCGAGTGTCTTGGGTCGCATCTTGAACCACAAAGGTTTCTGTTTCTAAAATAGCATGGCCGCAAAAAGAGATATCTCGATGAGTTTCTGTGGCACCTAGGCCTACTTTTGACTTAAACCACTGACGATCTCGATCGACAAGGCTAATGAGAGCGATCGGAGTTCCGCAAATCGCTGATGCCAGTTGTGTGAGGGCATCATACTCAGGCTCCGGCGCCGTATCGAGAATCGCATAGTCCTGTAGGGTTTTGAGTCGTGATTCATCGTTTGCAGGAATAGGCGCGGGTTTCATTCACTAATTTTATATTACTTTTCCGACCATTTCAATGTGCAGGGCACGGTGCCCAGAACTTCAGTCTTGTTTGGAAAGGTGTCGAGCTGCGCATTCAAGGTTTGAGTGTTGAGAAGAAGTGAAAAACCGGTCATTCGGCTTCCTGGAGAAGATAGAATCGAAATGAGTGGAAAATCATTGCTCTTGATGACAGAAACTTGACCGAGAAGGATTGGGTAGATGCCCACAGTTTTTGAAGGACTAAGGAATGAAACCCGTCCTTCGTAGCGCTGATTGCCATTTCTGCTGATCTCAATTGTAGATTCCACTCCCTCAAATTGAGTGAAGGTTCCTTTCCCGAGCGCATAGGGGACTTTGCATTGAATGA
>CAIOKW010000132.1 GCA_903858975.1 Oligoflexia bacterium
AAACACCCGTAGTTCCTCCGGTGTACTGAAGGAAGGCAAGGTCATCATTTTTGATGACCGGTTTACTGAGGGATGTGGTCGATCCTAAGCTCAGTGCTTTTTGAAAACTATAAGTGTTCTGAATAGAATATTCTGGAACCATTTTTTTCACGTATTTCAAAACGGCATTCACGATCTGGCGCTTTGGAAAGGAGAGCATGTCGCCGACTTCCGTCACGACCACGTGTTTGACATCTGTGTTTCGAATCGCTTTTTCAAGCACATTTGCAAAATTGGCAACAATGATAATCGCTTTTGATCCAGAGTCCTTCAGTTGATGCTCTAGCTCACGAGGGGTGTAAAGCGGATTGCAATTCACCGCCACGAGGCCTGCTCGTAAAATCCCGAAGAGTGCTACAGGATATTGAAGAAGATTTGGCATCATGATCGCGACGCGATCGCCACGGGAAAGTTTCAAGTCATTTTGAAGAAAGCATGCAAATTGATAACTCAATCGATCAATCTCGGCATAACTTAAAGTTTTGCCCATATTATGAAACGCAGGCTTCATCGCAAACTTTTGAAAAGTGGTTTCAAGGAGGTCAACAAGCGACTTGTATTGGTTCGGGTCAATGACATTCGCAACACCGGGTTGGTAACTTTTGTGCCAGATTTTTTCCATATACAAATAGTTTATGAGAGAATGACTCATAGATGCAACTGAGACTCGCGTCCGTCATTTTATTTACTCTCTTTTTATTCTCTTCTGGAGCCCATGCGGGCTCGAGCATTCAAGTTCGTCTTAGCAGCGCCCCTAAAACTCTGGACTGGAGCATTGCAACAACGGGAAGCGAAGGAGCTATCCTTCAGAATATTACCGCAGGACTCTTTAAGCGCGTGGGCAACGGGGAGCCTAAACCGGACCTCGCCGAATCCTATGCCTGGAGCCCGGATCGTAAGACCCTGGAAATTCGCCTGAAGTCGGATCAAACCTGGAGTGACGGCACACCCCTGATTGCTCAACACTTTCTCGATAGTTTTGAACGACTTTTGAACCCAAACCTGAGCTCTGAAAACGCCTCACTCCTTTTTGATTTGAAAGGGGCTCGTGAGTATTTTCTGGGGAAAGTGAAAACCTTTCGAGAAGTGGGAGTGGAAGCCAAAGATCGCACGACGCTCATTTTGCGTTTGAAGGAGCCCCGAGCCCAGTTCCTGAGCGTATTAACGCATTGGGCCTGTTCTCCCTACCGCAAGGATAAACCGCATGCCACGATCGGCCCCTACCTCCTCAAACAGCAAACGAAGACCAAGATCACCCTCCATGCTAGAACGCCTGAACTTTCGATCCAAGACGCTGATTTTCAGGTGATTTCAGAGGGGAAAACCGCCCTGGAGCTCTTTCGAAAAAAGAAGCTCGACTACCTTTTGCAGCTGGAGGACTCACTTTTGGGCTCCCCTGAACTGAGCGGTCTTCCGGAGCCGGGCCTGAGTGAAGCGGTTCGAGTCGTTGCACTCCTTCACATTAATCCTTCTCGAGTGGAGACGAAAACACCGGAAAAGCGTCGCGCCATCATGAGAGCAATCCCAGTGGCGGAATTAGTTGAACTTCAGCCAAAGACACGCATGACGGCAAATCGGATCATCCCGATCGGAATCGCAGGTAACACTGAAGCACGAACTGCAGAGTCCTTTAAGCCAGAGGGTGAAACCGGGTCGCCCCCTTCCGCAACCCTGACCCTTGCCTACCCTAATGATGCCTTTTCCAAAACACTGGCAGAGCAGATTCAGGCCCATGCGAAAAAGTTAAAACTGGTTATTGAACCCCTTCCTCCCGGTGAGCTCTCCACTGCCTCGAAGCGTTACGACTTAGTTCTGACGCTCTTTGGTCTTGATTATCTCGATCCCGACCAACTGCTCAGCTCTTTTTTGTATCAAGGTACACATGATTTATTTAACCTAAGCAGCTCGGAACTCTTGAAGATCGTGCAAGAGGCACGTACAGCCGAGAGTGTCAAAACCCGCGATCAGCTCTACGCAAAGGCAGCTCAGTACTTGGAGAGTCGCCTGGCTACCGTCATGCCCTTATTTTACCGAAAAAGGGCGTTCCTGATTCGAGATGCTTTTACTTTTAGTTCCGGAGCATCCGGTACCGCTCAGCTCAGCCTGATTCATCTAAAAAATCGATCAAATTAGGGTGACAGGCTCGTTTCTTTTGGTCTAAAATCAAGAGCATATGAATCAGCAACATCCTAACAGTTTCGGCACCTTGTCGACGCTCTCCGTTGACGGTAAATCTTATCAATTTTATTCTTTGAAAGAGTTTTCAAAGAAATCTGGGAAGGACATCTCTCACTATCCTTACTCAATGAAGGTTTTAGTCGAAAACCTACTTCGCCTCGAAGACAACCTTGCCGTGAAGAAGAGTGACATCGAGACCCTCTCCGCTTGGAACCCGAAAGCTGAACCAGACCAAGAAATTCAATTCACACCTGCTCGTACTGTGCTTCAGGATTTGACCGGTGTTGCTGCGGTTTGCGATTTAGCGGCCATGCGATCTGCGATGAAACGCCTCGGGGGTAACCCTGACCTCATCAATCCACTCACGCCTGCTGATCTTGTGATTGATCATTCGGTCCAAGTCGATTTTTTCGGCCAAAAAGATTCGTTCAATAAAAACCGCGAGATTGAATATGACCGCAACATGGAACGCTATGAGTTTCTAAAGTGGGGGCAAAATGAGCTCCGTAACTTCCGCGTGGTTCCACCTGAAACCGGCATCATTCACCAAGTGAATTTGGAATATCTTGCGACGGTGGCGATGACTGCAAAGCAAAAAGACGGCAGCATGGTCGTTTATCCAGATTCTTGCGTGGGTACTGACTCTCACACGACGATGATCAATGGCCTGGGTGTAGTCGGCTGGGGCGTTGGCGGAATTGAAGCCGAAGCCGCAATGCTTGGCCAACCGATCTCGATGCTCATTCCTCAAGTGGTTGGAATGAAACTCACCGGGAAATTGAAAGAAGGCATTACGGCTACCGACCTCGTGCTTACGATTACTCAAATCCTTCGCAAAAAAGGCGTTGTGGGTAAATTCGTAGAGTTCTTCGGTCAAGGCGTCGCGAACCTTTCTCTTGCAGATCGTGCAACGATTGCAAACATGGCTCCAGAGTACGGCGCTACGATCGGCGTGTTCCCGATTGATGAAAAAACGATTGATTACTTAAAGCTCACCGGACGTGGAAATCTTGCTCCACTCGTCACTCAATATTACAAAGAACAAGGCATGTGGTTTGATCCGAGCGCTACTCCCACTTTTTCAGATGTAGTGGAACTCGATATTTCAAGCATCGAGCCATCCCTTGCAGGACCTTCTCGTCCTCAGGATCGCGTGACTTTGAAAGATGTAAAAACAGAGTTCGCAAAAAGCCTACCGACCCTTCTTGCTCAAATGAAGGATCCAGAAGCAAAATTAGAATCGAGCGTAAAAGTTCAATTCAATGGCGTGGACACCACAATTGATCATGGTGCCGTTACCATTGCTGCGATTACTTCTTGCACCAATACTTCAAACCCAAGCGGTCTGATCACTGCAGGGATTTTGGCGAAAAATGCTGTTGAAAAAGGGCTTCAAGTAAAACCATGGGTGAAAACCTCGATGGGTCCCGGATCGAAAGTGGTCAGTGATTATCTTCAAGAGGCGGGCCTTTTAGCTTCGATGGAAGCGCTCCACTTCAACGTGGTTGGCTACGGCTGTACTACTTGTATCGGGAATGCGGGTCCACTCATTGATGTCGTTTCAAAAGCGGTGACAGACGGCAAACTAGTGGTGTCTTCAGTACTTTCTGGAAATCGTAACTTTGAAGGTCGTATCAATGCTCAAGTGCGCGCGAACTACCTTGCGTCCCCTGCCCTTGTCATCGCTTATGCGATCGCTGGGAATGTAAACATTAATATCACTGAGGAACCCCTCGGAACCGGTAAAGACGGAAAGCCGGTTTACTTAAAAGATGTATGGCCTACCAATGAACAAGTAGACCAAATGGTGAGCAAGCACGTGACCGCAAGCCAATTTCAACGCAGTTATGCGGACGTATTCAAAGGCGACGAGTACTGGGCGAAAGTAAAAGCTCCGAGCGGCGAGCTTTTTGCGTTCAGCGACAAGTCTACCTACATTAAGGAACCTGCGTTCCTCTCTGAACTCACCCCTACGCCTAAACCTTTAAGTGACATTAAAGGGGCTCGAATTCTTGGGCTCTTTGGAGACTCCATCACTACGGATCACATTTCTCCAGCGGGCTCGATCTCAAAGAACTCTCCTGCAGCAAAACATTTGATCAGTCTTGGTGTTGAGACGAAAGACTTCAACTCTTATGGCGCTCGCCGCGGTAACCATGAAATCATGGTTCGCGGTACCTTTGCTAACGTTCGAATCAAAAACAAGATCATGAATGGTGTAGAGGGTGGATTAACGAAGAAGTTCCCTGAAGGAACTGAAATGGCGATCTTCGATGCCTCTGAAGCTTATAAAAAAGAAGGCACATCCCTCATTGTGATCGCCGGTAAAGAGTACGGAACCGGCTCATCCCGTGACTGGGCAGCGAAGGGCACCATGATGCTTGGAGTGAAAGCCGTCATCGCAGAGAGCTTTGAGCGAATTCACCGTTCTAACTTAGTAGGAATGGGTGTAATGCCTCTTCAATTCCTTCCGGGAGAGAGCGCAGATGCACATGGATTAAAGGGTGATGAAACCATCGATATCGAAGGGATCACCACTGTTCAACCCGGCCAGAAGTTAAAAGCCAAAGTGACCTTTGCAAATGGGTCTACGAAGGAAATAACGCTTCAAGGTCGTATCGATACTGCTAATGAACTTGAGTACTACAAAAACGGCGGTATCTTGCACTATGTGATCCGCAGCCTCTTGAAGGCATAAGGAAGTCCCATGACTCGTGATGAAAAGCTCGAATTGATCCAAAGACTTCTTGGCTTAAAACATAAGCTTAAAGTCTTAGACAGCATGAAAACTCCTGATACCCATGAGGAGCTTTCCACGAGTTTGCTTTCTCGTTGGGAACTCGAGGATGAACTGAGAGCGATTGAAGTGCTCTTAGACGAAGAGCGCTCGATTAACGTGAAAGCGAAACTGGCTCAAGTTGAGGCTCAGTTCCTTTCCGGTAAGCCGATGCCTAAGAAAAAGAAATAACTCTTGGCCATGAAGTACGAGTTCAGTGATGACCGTTCCTTATCTGAAATTACCTATCAGGCACCTTTCCGTGCTCGGGTGCTTGCAGACGTTTTCATGTTCCTTAAGATTTCATTTCAGTTTTGGCGTGGCTTTCATTTCTTAAGAAACACCAAGCGCGCCATCACGATTTTTGGGTCTGCAAGAACACCCGACGGTCATCCTTTTTGCGAGTTAGCGCGAACGATATCAAGAAAGATCGGCGAAAAAGGAATCGCGGTGATCACCGGTGGCGGGGGCGCCATCATGCAAGCTTCCAATCAAGGGGCATTTGAAGCGGGAGCGCCATCGATCGGCATTAACATCAAGATTGCTCGTGAGCAGAATTTGAATCCCTACCTCACTCGAAGCCTCACCTGTCGCTATTTTTTCGTGAGAAAAGTTCTTCTCTGTCGCTACAGTGAGGCGTTCGTGATTTTGCCAGGTGGCTTTGGAACACTCGATGAGTTTTTTGAGATCATCACCCTCATGCAGACGAAAAAAATGAGAGAGCGTCCAGTAGTACTGGTTGGAAAAGAGTTTTGGAATGGTCTACTCGACTGGTGCCGCAAGACACTGGTTCCCGAGGGAATGATTAATGAGGCCGAATTTAAGCGACTTCATGTGGTCGATACGCCGGATGAGGCGATCTCCTTCTTAAACCTATAAAATCTTAGCTCAACGATCAGCCGCGACCGAGCGTTAATGCAATCACGATCGCTGCAAGTACACGATAAACCGCAAACACGGTATAATTCGTTTTGCTCACCCACTTAATGAGGAGATGAATGCTGAGTGCACCGAATACCAGGGCAGTCAAACATGCAGTGACCAGTGGAGCGATACCATCCACTGATGCGACGAGCTCATGCCAATGACGACTCTCGTACACAATTGCTCCGAGCGTGATGGGGAGTGAAAGCAAAAAGGAGATTCGCGCAGAATCGGCGCGGGAGAACCCGAGCATTCGAGACGCAGTGATCGTACTTCCTGAGCGAGAAACGCCTGGAACGAGTGCCAGGCACTGCATGCAACCAATTAAGAGCATGTCTTTTAAACTTGAATCCCGAATGGTGCGGGTCTTCACACTTTGACGATCTACCCACCAAAGCAATAAACCAAACACAGGCATCGTCACCCAAAGAACTACAAGTGAACGGGTATGGTCTTGAATCCAATGATTCAAAAGCGCTCCAGCAATCACCGCGGGAATGGTTCCCACGATGAGGTGCATCCAGGAGAGGTGTGCAATTTTGCCTTCGTTATTCGTAGTCGGCATCGGGTTCTTCAGGATCGTCAACCACTCGCTAAAAAAGTAAACCGCAGTCGCCAAAAGAGTGCCGAGGTGAAGAATGACATCAAAGGCAAGGCCTGGATCTTTTTGTCCAAGAACGTGTGGCAATAAAACCAAATGCGCCGAACTACTGACGGGTAAATATTCTGTCACACCTTGCACTAGGCCATACAAAAACGCTTCAAATTGTCCCATGATTTCAGACTACTCTTGTAAAGAACTGAAATCTAGAAGTAAAATAAGTACAAACACAGAAAGGGTCCCTTAAACATGAAAAACTTTATCGTTATTGCTGTACTCACCGTTGCCTTCGCATCTGCTTGTACTAAAAAAACTGAACAAGCTACCGATGCTGGCCAAGCTGCTAACACTGCTGCACAACCTGCTGCAGGAACTACAGCTCAAACTGCTGCTGCGCCAGGCGCTGCTGCAACTGAGCCAAAAGTTGAAAGCGTTGACTCTGTAGTTGGAAAAGGCGCTGAAGCTGTAACTGGCAAAAGCGTAACTGTTCACTACACGGGTACATTGAAAGATGGAACTAAGTTCGATTCTTCAGTGGATCGTAAAGAGCCATTCACTTTCGCACTCGGCGCAGGCCAAGTAATCAAAGGCTGGGAACAAGGGATTGTTGGAATGAAAGTTGGCGGAAAGCGCAAACTTACTATTCCTGCTGAACTTGCATACGGCGCAAACGCTGTAGGCGCGATTCCTGCGAACTCAACTTTGATTTTCGAAGTTGAACTCCTCGAAGTTAAATAATTGATTCAGATTTCTGAATCCTGAGAAGGTGGGGCAAGCAATTGCTCCACCTTTTTTATTTGTGCTATAACTAAAGCATGAGCTCTGAAAAGGTGAAGGCACCCTCCCGTGAGGCATTAAAGACGCTCTTCGAATCGATCGGAGGACGACCGACCGTAGAATCG
>CAIOKW010000133.1 GCA_903858975.1 Oligoflexia bacterium
GCAATAGAAGCACATTTTCCTGAATACCCCCTTCAGAACTAGAGACACTCAATCCATCAACTCGACCCACCTCAACGGAAGCAACCACCGCCGCCCCAACGCCTCCACTTGACAATGAGTTCGCAATATCACGAATTCGATCAATTGAATTTCTTATAATGATCCTCCTATCTTCAGGAAGTTCCCCCAACTGAGATGAAATCATTTCAAGAGCAGAAAGGGGCGAGCGTATATCGTGGGACACCTGGTTTGCAACCCGTGCTGTCGCCTCAAATCCAGATCTTTCTACAGCCCGATCTTTTTCTTTTCTCCATTCCGCCGCGATTGCTGAAAACCAACTCCTCACAGTTTCGATTTCGTCAGAACCAACCGGCTCCGACAAATGGATCCCTAACTTTTCACCCTCTGACATTAACTGAGCTCTAACTCTTCGAATTGGTCCGAGCACTCTAGTCACCCCGAGAAGCTGAATAGTTAACAATACCAATGCCACCATCAACAATGCCAACAATGACCGATGACGGACCTGTTCCATGTAAATGTTTTCCTCAGAAATGTTTTTAAGAAACTCGAGGCTCGCAATTTTCTCTCCGTTGGAAAGCAAAACCGAACCCTCATGCTTTACCACGCCTCTTTCCGGCGGGCTTTCCGAATGATACTCCCAAATCACCACATTTGCCGCATCAACTAGTCTTCCAAAACTCCAATGATTAAACTTCCCGTAACTATCGAGATATTTCCTTAATGAAACAAAATCTCCCAAAATGTAATTATCACGGATAATCATCTCAACCGTTTTTGACTCATCAGCAACCTTTTGAACAACATACTTCTCCTGGTAAACATGATCAAAAACTGAAAACCCAATCCCAGACACCAACAGAAAAACGATACTCAGAGCACTTGTAAGCGCAATTGTTCTAAAGAAAAGTTTGGAGCGAATCACTCTAGAGCTCCGTTCTCTTTGCTTTAACATACAGATAATTTACTTCTGCCCCTGTGGTCGGAGACCGATATCCCAGCTCTTTCGTGGCGGAAATTATATCAAATCCTATTTTTGAGATAAGACTTTCTATCTCATGCTGTGGCCTAGCATACCTCTTTACGCTTGCATCTCCAAACCTCAACTCTTGGACAGTGGAACCTGCTTCAGAGTCACTCAGTTCAAAAGTGAGTAAGGCAACACCTCCCAAGCAAAGGACTCTTCGAATTTCGTAAAGAATTGGTTCGCAATCCGCCACAAACTCCATCAATCCAAATGCCGTAACCACATCTACCCTAAGCGCCCCAATACCCGGTAACCCCTTTGAAATATCAAATCTCACAACGCTGTTATAAACCGATAATTCACGGCACCTCTCAACCATGCCCTGAGATATATCGTAGCCATAAAGAAAATTAGGCTTAACATCTTCAACCTCAATTAATTTCCCAACTAAGCCCACACCGCAGGCGAGATCAACAATGAGTGGATGCATGCCCCTGTATTCTGCGAGTTGCGCAGACAACCAACGAGGGACTCCGTAATTCGAATCTTTAGTGAAACTTTCATAGCTTAGTGATAGCGAATCATAGACTTGGCTCACACCGCTTTGCTGTTTCTGATTTGCGTAAATCTTTGCACCCATCCGCTTTTTTGCTATTATGGAAATAATGCCACTTCCGCGCTGGGAGTCTAAGCTATTCAACGGTTCAAATCCGAGCTCATCTAATAAGATTTTCCACTGATCAATCGTAGGAAAATACTGTGATACTGAGAAATGACTGCTAGCCCCTGGTACTTTTACCGAAAGGTGAGTCTGAGCCTCACCCATACCTTGATCCCTGATCGTAAAAGTGTTTGATACCACCGAAAAGTCTTTTAGCTTTAACTCCTTTGCTCTAAATATCCCGAGGTGAGATGGAACAAAACTTTCTGGGTTCATGCCAAACAAAAACAACTTTCCATCATCACGTAAAACCCTGTGTATCTCTCCCAAAGTTACGCATATCGGATTTAACTCTCCGATCGTCGCAAATGCCAAGTACACACCTGAAAAGTATTCCTTTTCAAATGGAAGTGCTCTAGAATCACCTTCCAAAATTTCGACATTTGGAAAGCTCTTTGCTTCTTCGGCCAAAATCGCAAACATACGCTCATCTTTTTCAAGCATCACGCACTCATGATTCTTAATGAAGCCAAGTGTCCTTCCTGTCCCTGCACCTATCTCCAGAATAGGCCCGTCCCCACATAGCCCTTCAAATTCTTGGATCGCATTTTTGTCTGATTCCATTTTTTGAAACATCGCTCTATACACTTCTGAATAATTATAGATATCAATCTTCACTCGAGCCTCCACTTCAAAGTGCTCAAATCGAGCGTATGTAATCCGAGCTGACCTATTGTTGGCGATTCAAGCTCCCTCGCAATCCACAGAGTACCATTTTGTGATCCCACAAACGAAAGTGGACAATCTTCTCCGACAAGCCCTAAAGCTTCGCGATACAATTGAATTTGCTCAACCTTCTCCTCCCGGGCAGTCGCTGCATCAAGCAGCTTATCTACCTTTGCATTTGAGTAACCACTAAAGTTGTATTGCTGGTTAGTCTTAATGAGTGGACTCAGCAATGCATCTGGGTGCACGAAGTCTGGAATAAACCCGAAAAGGAGGGCCTGGTGTGCTCCGGTTGCTCCACGTCTGGCTAATTCTCCAATGGGTACCTTTGTAAATCGTATTCCTATACCTTTTTTTTCAAAACTTTTCGCAATTTCCTCATTGTAGACTTCCTCAAACTTAGCGCTTGAGTTTGCGTATAGAATTTCAACAGGTCCTTTGAAATCAAACTCACCCTCGGGGGGGTTCCCGAGACTTGTAAATAAGTTCCATGAAAAGGGCAAACCAAGCTCAACCGGGCCCCAGGCATGATACGTTCGCAAGGATGCACTTTGAAAAAATCTCAAAAAGCTGCACCTTTTTAAAGGCGTGTCGAACTGAGGGTCATGATTGTTGAGGACTAATAATATAGTCTGCAGAGTCTTATAATCAAATAGCCTGTAACGCTTATCCTTAAAATCTGGCGGAAGATCGAGAATATCGTAGACCTCTTTAGCTTGAAAGTCTGAGCTAAATTCGACCTCTCTTGGGCCCGCTCCATCAAAGTACTTCACCCGCTCTAAGAATATTCTTCCATTAGTATTTTCGCGGACTGCGAATTTTCCTGTGCCAATAACTTCACCATTTTGAAGCCGTTTAAATACCCTAAAGTATGGGGAAGCCAAAATCGCAGGCATCAAGGAAAACTTCTGTCTAAAAATGAAATTGAGTGTCCTGTCGTCAACCCTCCTGATCTCTTTAAGCCTTCCAAAGGCCCAATCTCCATTCTTTCCGAGATACTTACGCGCCTCCAATAACGTGTTTATAACATCATCACTCGCTACGGGATCCCCATTACTAAATCGAGCGTCTTGACTTAACTTAATTTCCAATCCTTCATTATTAGCGCTCCACCTTAGTGAGCGCGCAAGGACAGGGGTAAGGTTATTCTTGCTGTCATACTCAAAAAGCCCATGAAAAACTTGACTTGAAACCAGCAGGGAGCCTGAATCGAGTGCCTTATAAGGAATGAGATCGCTTGGCACAGACTGAAGCAAGACTTTTACAAGGGGATGATTTTTTTCAGAAACAGATGCAACTGAAAAGGAGACATTTGCTGGAAGCGCTTGAGCAACCAGAGCTCCAATAACAACGCCCATTTGCGACAGGCCCCTTATTACTATAAACGCACTCAGTCTCGATTGTGGTTGCTCTATTTTTTGCAGTACCGAGGTCTGGGCAAGATTAAACACACCATTCCCTACTCCTATTCCCACCACTGAGAAAATGGCGATCCATAAATTTGC
The DNA here is from genome assembly GCA_903858975.1 of Oligoflexia bacterium. Lineage (GTDB taxonomy): Bacteria > Bdellovibrionota > UBA1018 > UBA1018 > CAIMNF01 > CAIMNF01. The sequence continues at coordinate 3,881 of CAIOKW010000133.1, forward strand.
AAAATTCAAATAAAACATCGACGCCGCACCAAGGGCACTCAAGCCTACCAACATTAACTTGCTGCTGTGCTTTTCAACCCAAATATGATTGAGAAATAGTACCGTTATCGTATTAAAGCTGAGCGTAAGAAAGAACACTGTTGATATCAGGGTTGCCCCAGACGAGTACCTTTGAATCAACAATGGAACTTCGACGACACTAAATATCCCTCCAAAAATCCAAAGTAGAACTGTTACAACCGCAGTAAATCCAAAAACCCTTGAGGCAAAATCATGGCGCCAATTCGCACGACCATTCGCTGTCATTCGCAATGAATTATCGACTTTATCAGCAATGTCTCCTACTAAAAAAATCGTGATACAAACGATCACCAAATCTACAGCATATAGAACCCTAAGATCCTTGGAAATCACCGGTATTGCGATTGATGCACTTAAGGTTGCAACAGAAGCCCAACCCTGGAGTCCCTTATTCCCTAATCTAAAGTCTGAACCGGCCAGTCTTGGCAATTCACTAATCAAAATGTTCGCCAAGAGGCTAACTGAAAATAGACGAACAAATAGAAATCCCAATACCAATTCTCCACTTATAAAGCTTCCGAGGAGATTTAAAGTTGAGCCCAACAGGCAAACTCCAACTAGGGACTTTAGTCGAATCCGATCCCTGAAGAAAAATGAAACAATCAACGAACAAAGGGTGCCCACAGCTTGAATGATTGCAACTCGGGCAGGTTGTGAGAACTGTGAGGACAGAAAAGAAGTATGAATGAGGGGACCTATTGAAACTAAGAATGCAGAAAACTGGGTCAATAAAAACAATGCGAGGTACTTAATTGGCATCGCGTATCCATTCCCTAAAAGTGATATTAAATATCAATTGTATAAGAAATTCGTGGTACATTAAACCACAACCCTATATCAATTTAACCTCAAGGGTGCGTTCGCTTATATTCGCACTCAATGCCAAGTTCGTGGAGGGCGACCATCATCGTCTTCCCTGGATTCATCCTTCACGAGCCTCAAGTGAGAGGCGGGGCGCTTCTTAGCACTACTTGAGCGCTGCTTTTTGAACTGAAAGCCCTTTGCCTGAAGCCACATAAAGAGGAAGCCCGCGCCCATCCCTGACAAATGCGCAATCGCACTCAAGCGACCCTGGCCTGAATAGAGGGTCTGGAGAAACTCAATTCCCGCGATCACCCAAATAAATTGCTTCGCCTTCATCGGAAGGAACATCATGAAAAGCATTTCGCGGTCTGGAAACAAAATCCCATAGGCGAGCAATAATCCATAAATCCCACCCGAAGCTCCCACCATCGGAAGTCCCAGGTAGAGTGGATTATTCATGAGCAACTGCATGACGAGGTAAAAGAGTCCCGCCATGGTCGTGCAGTAGAAGTAATAAGTGAGCATCTTCCGACGGCCCCAAATCGCCTCAATGTCTGATCCCACAAATACGAGCACCATCATATTGAGAACGAGGTGCATGACATCTGCATGTAGGAACCCGTAGGTGAAAACCTGCCAGATTTTTCCGGAGAGCACTTCTAAAGGAATGAGTGCAAGCCATCCTTTAATGTTTCCACCGAAAAACTGATCAATCACCGCCTCTACGACAAATACGCCCACGTAGATGTAGAGGAGCTTTTTCATGGTTTCGCTAATTCTGAGTTGCATGGCTTGCCTCCATGAGTTCAATGAGAACTCCACCTGCCGTTGCAGGATGAATAAAATTGATACGCATCTCTTGAGCGCCGAGTTTCGGTGCTTCATACGTAAATTTAAAACCTTCTTTTTTTAGGGTATCTGAAAGGGAATCAAGCGTGCCTGACTCGACCTGAAAGGAAAGATGATGAATTCCCGCTCCGCGTTTTTCGATAAACTTTGCGACTGACCCTGCAGGATCGAGCACTTCAAGGAGTTCTAGATGCGGGGGCGTTCCTTCGAGATTAAAGAAGTGAACATTCACGCCTTGGTCTTTGACCTCTTCGCTCACGCCACGGGTGATCCCTAGGATTCGAAATAATTTTTCTAATTGGGTATTCCCACTCGCGGTCGCAATACCGATGTGATTGAGAGTCACTTTTGCTGTCATGGGAATAGATTAACGAAAAAAAAAGGAGCCGTCATCACCTTCGCTGTAC
>CAIOKW010000134.1 GCA_903858975.1 Oligoflexia bacterium
AAATCATTATGCGCTGACGATTCAATATGTTAAAGATGGATTTTCATATGTTATTTTTGATACCATCAGAAAGAAATTTATAGTATTAAAACATTTTATTTTGCCTAATAATTCTGATAACATAAATGAGCTTTCATCGATTCTTAATAAAGAGGAGATTTTAAAATCTCTCAGTGATGAGATGAATGGGGCCCCCATTCAGAAAACGAGCGAAGAGTCCTTTCAGCTCGAGAAGAATATCCGGTCGATGGCAGCCCAAATGAATTCCTGTCGACAAACGGAGATCTCCCTCGAGCCCGAGGCCTGGAAAGTAAATTCGTGTGTTCTTTTCTACTATCCATTTAAGAATGAATACTCCTATGCCAGTGGCTTCAAGGTGACTGATGCAACAGATTCAACAGGAAAGAAAAATGTTCTTCAACAACGCTGTATTCATCAAGAGGACCTCACTGCACAAGTGAGGAAAGCGCTCATCATGGGTGTGGATCCGATGGTTTTTTTGAGCTTAGGATTAATGGAAGAAGGATATGGCGGAGCTGAGAAGTTGTATCTTGATCCCATAGGTGTGATGAAAGCGATGGGCTGTCCGGAGACGAAATCCGATGTGACGCATTCTGGTGCCGGGAAGTTAGAGTCCTATGGAAATTTCCATCAGATTTCTCCTAAGTTAATCGAAGACAAAACATTTAATGAAAATTCAAAACGATTTGTTGAAGAACTGGGCGGGAAACCGGTAGAAAAGGGCACCAGCTATTTTTGCACGTCTACTAGTGCTGTAGCGCCTGAAATTAAAACCCACAGTGATCCCTCTCAGTGTTGCATGAAGCTTGATTATCAAGCAAAAGATCCTTATGTGATTCAGAAATCCCTGACGCTTCATTATATTCATAAGATGAAGGATCTTCATCCTTATGGCCAAAAGGACCCGGCGTTTCAAATGCAATCCTTCAATGGGTTTAGTCGCCTGATGGGGGGAGGTGAGGGAGTTTCTACCTTCCGCGCCGGAGTCGATTTTACGAAGACTCCAAGTTATGGCTATCAATCGATGGATTATATTTTGAATAATCTTGCTGCAAATCCAGTCCTTCTAAAAACGATTGATGCTGAGAAGAAGAAGTTGAATTTGAAACATCCACCATCCTCCATTTTGTGTCAGGAACCAAACTCCAAGGGCCCGAATGTCATTGATAGCCATAAGTACTTTGACCTGCACCGGAACTCCGGACGTTTGGCAGCGATTAAGGATAAGCCCTACGCAAGCTTAAGTAGTCGTGAGCGTAAGGTCATGGATCAGGAAATGGCAGCGGCCCAACAGAAGAAACTTTTGCCAGAGATGATCAATGGAAAAAAGGTACCACGGATTCATACTGCTCGTGACGAGATGGAGATGGTCAATGTCTTAGGAGCGAAGACTTCATCGGGAGCGAGTTTAAAGATCAACTCCGAGGATCCTGATTATGTAAATAAAGTAGCGGCTCTCATTGATAAAAATAAACTTCAAAAAGGGTTTCACCTTACTGCAGGGAAAGTAGATTATCAGTTTACTCCGATTCCAGGCTCTTCGTTCAAGTTTAATACCACTGGAGAGTATTTGTTCAGTGTTTTGGAAAGTCCAATGAGTTTAACTGCGGAGATGAAACCACCCTTTGATGTAGAGTATCCAGGGAAAGGGACTCAAAAGTTTCTCGCCAATTATTCTCATATTTGTTTGGATTCGAGCGGAAAAGAGATGGATTGCAGCACCCTTTACAATCTACTGGGCTCAAAAGCGAATGACTACACAGTGAAGACGGATGCTGGGCCCCAATTCTCGGTTAAGGTGGCTCCCGGATCAAGCGGCTTTTCGGGAGGGCAAGGGTTGCAAGAGAAAATTACCTTTAATGAAGATCAAGCATGGGTAGCGATAGATCAAAAAGTGATTTCAAAAGTTGAGGCCGAGGCATTAGAGTCGGGTGGACATAAAGAGAAACAAGCGTCGATGGAAGAAGTGAGATCTTATTATTTCAAAAATGTTTATTCGCAGAGAAATACAATTGAGAAGGCCTCAAGTTATGGCCCTTGGAAGTTAGTGAGTGATGACGATATCCAAGCCGTTGCCGATTTGATCACAAAAAAGAAACAGTCAAAAAATGACCGTGCTCCAGCAGGAGCCCCTGTTGGTGCTCCTGCGGCTCCGGCTAACCCCACGGTTATGCCCGGATTTGGACCGGGCGGAGGTTTTTAATGAAGAATTTCATGATCAGGATGTGTGTATTGGGTTTCTTTATTCCTCTTACTGTTTCAGCAAGGGCTGAGGGTGTTGGTTCTTTGATCCAGAAGGACTACGAGCACCTCTATTCTATGCCCGAAGGAGATGATCATCAGTTTCGAGTGATAGAGTTACCGATTACGGATCACGGTGAGCTGAAAGTGAAAATCATTTCCGAAGATTCCACTTGTGGCGCGCATCAGTGTGATTATGCGGGATATATGATTGGATCCGGGGAAGCATTTGATCGAGTGATTGATTTTCAAGGGAGCTATGAACGGGGGCCCTTACTTCCGAATGGAACTCATGCACTTTTAGTTCACAGTGCGAATCATGAACCCGGTGAAGATCGCGTTTGCGAGTGGCGTTATGATCTTTTGAGTCGAAAATTTGTGGAATCAAAGGTGAGTTGTGCAACTCGTGGTCCATCCAGCATCAAAAAGAAGAAAAAGAAATAGAATCATTTCAAGCCGCAGAAAGCTATTTCCGATACTGAGACATACATCTCAATCAGTGAGAGTGCAAAATTGCACTTTACGGAAAGGTCCCCATGCGAAGCTTTACTCCGATGGCTTTAAAATTGGCTTTGGCTCTTTGTATCAGCTTTACTCTCTCCGCTTGCAATGGAGGAAATACTTCGAGCCAATTTTTGAAAAATGTCAGCCTCCAAGTGACTCAACAAGGAACTGACGCGTTTCTAAAATTGACTTCGAGTTTTGATCTTGGAAATGTGAGTCTTGCTGAAATGAGCATTCCCATCATTGATCCACGTACTCAAGTTGAGCGCGGAGCGGTGAGTTTTTCCCAGTTGCCGAATGGGCAAGGCCAGATCACGGTGGAAGCAAACGCGAGTTTAATGGCAAACGCAGATGTTGCACTCGGGCAAATCCTTCCAAATGGTAAACCCCTTCCGCTGGTTCTGGGCGCTCCAACAGGTGAAATGCTTGGGATCAAGATTCTAGATCATTCAACTGTGTACTTGGGTGGGAATACGAATACTGCGGCTTATGCGGGTGTGGCTCTTGGAATTAAAGGATTTGATCAAGTGATGAATCAACTCCAAACTCCAGCCAATATTTTCTTCATGGGTAATTTTTCGAATAACGTCTTGGGAGTGGGTGGAATCTACGGAAGTAATAACCCCGGCGAAAGTGGAATTGCAATTTTTGGAAAATATACTAAGAATGCTGCGAAGAGTGGGCAAGTGAGCGCGGAAGAAGCAGCAGCTGACTTTGAAATTGCAAAGCTCAATCGTGCAACGCTGTATAGACTTCATAAGTTCTTCCACGGAAGAAAACGGGCTCTTGAGATTTACTAGCCTTGTTATACTATGGTTTTAGGGGAGGCAGGAACTACGAAGGTAGCCTGCCTCTTTTTATTTTTGTTCTTTAAAGTACTTATCGTAATAGTCGGCAGTGTCGGTGTCTTTTAATTCAGTGATTTTTGGTTTTCGACGCTTCAAAGGGGCGGGTGGAGCAGTTTCAGCTACTAATGCTACAGCTTTAAAGTTTAGATCCTGAACACTGTTGATTTGATCCATGTTCTTGCTCAGTTTCTTAAAGAGTTCTGGCTGATAGGTTTCAATATCTTTTACGGTGACTTGGATAGCCTTTTTCTCGAGCTCCAGAATCGCACTATTGGGTTTATCTTCAGCGGTTGGGAGTGTTGATGCATTTTGGATGCCCCCTAAATCTTCTCTAGTCGTTTCCCGAGTTTCCGTCTTATCGTGAATAGTTGCGGACATTCCCGTTTTGATCTGAGATTTTTTTCCATGAGAGTTTTCCACTTCGACTGCACCCCTGAGTACAGAAACCTCTGTTTCACCCTCTGGACCTGAATCAGCGATATAGAAATCAGTTCCCCTGACGCCCATCACTGCAGCGTGGGTTCGGATGATGAGTTTCTTCCTAGGGCCTTCTTTTGAAATGACTCCTCTTAATCGGCCATACATGAGATTCATAATTGCGGGATCTTCTTTTTTGTCGTTCCAAGCAATTTTGTATGCAGTCCCAGAGCCCACATAAAATTGGTCTCCATTGTCATAAATGACTCGAGTTTGGGATCCAGGGAGGGTTCGGACAATATTATTATTACCAACGCGATCGCCTATCTTCGCGTCTTTAATGAGATAATATTGACCCTCAAAAAATGCCATCGTAGCTGACTGTTTTTGAGCTTCTGGATGAGGGGATTTTGAGGGCTGCGTGAAAATTTGGGCCTTCCCTGAAATTTGGGCCAAAGTGGCAATTTGTTTGTCAGCCTCGGCCGAGTAGGCTTGGGTGTAAAAAGAGCAGAGTGCCAAAAATAAGAGCGTCGTTTTCATGACTATTAACCTCGATTCAAATTATTGATAGACTATCACCAATATGCAATTCACTCAGAAATTATTCTTTCGCAGTCTCTTCGTTAGCCTTTCAATCCTCACTCTCGGCGCACAGAGCTTTGCTGCCGAGTCAGGGTTTGAATACCCTGAATTATCGGTCGTGCCGCGCGCAAGTGATCGATTGGATGTCGAGTCGCTGAAGGATAAAGAGCAAGGCTGGAAGACTCAGGCTCCATTCTTGATTCCTGCTACAGTAAGTTTTCTTGCGGGCGCTTCACTCTTAGTGACGGGGACGAAATCCAGTATCGATTCCTTTGATACGACCTCTAAAATAGCACCTTATATTGGGATGGGAGTCGGCTTAGCCTGGTGGGCACTGACATTCGGTGTACTTGATCACCAGGACATTTATGGCAATGCGGTGAGTGAAGTGAGCAAGCTCCCTGGCAGAACGCAGCGAGAACAACTGACTCGTGAGCGCCGGGCCGAAGAGGCGATTTATCAGGCGGGCAGTCTTTCTCGGAAGATCAAATGGATCTCCTTTGCATCCAACTTTCTATCCAGTGGCTTTATGGTCGCTTCCGCACAAAATAGTACCGCATCCAAAGCAATTGCAGTGGGATCGATGATTACTGCTTTTTATCCACTCATTTTCAATCAGCGTTGGGAAACTACGGAAAGCTTTCATCGCGATTACAAAAAGAGAATCTATGCTCCGGTCGCGAGTGCGACGTTACTTCCAAATCCTAGTGGGAGCTCTTATTCTCCTGGGATTTCTTTGGCTCTGCAGTTTTAGAAATCTTTCGTGCAAATTTAATCGCTTCATCTCGAGTGAGTCCCAGACCTGAACTCGACAGGGCATATTGATAAGCCTGAGCAAAGTTCTCATGCGCGCTTGGGCCTTGTTTTGAAAGGTCTTCGGCAAGGCGGAGTGCATCTGCCATAATGAGGGCTGGACCCTTCTCTGATTTCAGGTATTCAAAAGAGGTGATGAAGGGGAGTGCCACTCCATCTTCCCATTTTTCGCTCGCGCTCACGATTCTCGCGGCGAAGGATCCACATTGTGCTCTGGGAAGACCAAGGTTTGTGGAATTGGAGCAGTAATCCACTAACTTTTCATAATCATCTCGGACCTTCGTGAGATTCCCTGAAAATCCTTTTGAGAGAGAAAGTGCGATCTTGAGTGCAGAATCAAGGTCGAGGTCGAGCGAGTCTTCGGCAATCGATTTGCGAAACACGGAGCTAAAGGCATCTGTCTCAGCATCACTTCCTTTACTGAATTTAAGGGCGATTCGGCTAGCGTCTTTTCGAGTGGAACCTGCACTCGAAAGTGCCTTTGCAACGCGGATGAAGCGTCTTGCTGAGCCGGAACAGCCTTCTGCCACTTTTAGTGCTAGGTCTCGGGCTTCTGCTTCGGGTGGTTTGAAGTCGCTGTCTGATCGAAGAAACTCAAGAGCCGTAATAAACTCTCTTGTCGTCTGGCAAGGCGTAGCCTGCGAGGACTGGGTAAAAATCAAGGTGAGGACACAGGCCATGATCTGCTTGTTCATCATTAAATTATGTCCTGAGCACGGTTTGGATTCAATTTTAATATTTAGAGGCATAGAATGAAGACCTATGAAGCTTTTGTCACTTTTTGCATTTGTTTTCATTCTCGAAAATCCGATCAGTTGTTTTGCATCGGGGGCAACCCTCGGTAATTTGAACTGGGGACCCCTTCCTGTGCCGGGATTGAGCTGCCAAAATTCTGGGGTGGGATTAAAGGAGCTCGGGATTTTGAAGTCTCAGTATCGGGATCGTCTCCTGAAGGCGGCCGAGCAGGATCTCAAGCGAGAATTCCCGGTAATTCCGGTACTCACTCTTCAGGGACATAAAGCCTCAGAGCCGAAGCATCAAGAATCGGTAGCCCTGGTCGGTTTGTTTTCGCATGTTTTGAATTTAGCCCTTTGCTCCCGCCTCGATAGAGCCGAGTTAGGTTTAAGGTGCGAAGTCAAAGCGAAGGAGGTTCTCAGTTCCTGGATGAAAAATTACGCACCCGTGGGGGATCCCATTACCGAAAATCATTTCACGCAGCTTTTTCAAGCCATCGACACCATGAGACCTCTTCTAACGAATGCTGAAATTCACGATTTTGAGCTTTGGATCAGGAGTTTTGTGAAAGCCGGAGATTCTTTTTTTGATAATAAAATGAAAGGGCACGGGAAAGAGGGTAACAATTGGAATACATGGCGTATGGCTATTCGAGCGGTGGCCGCGAGTGTGTTAAATGACCGAAAATTAAAGGATGAGACCCAAGTTTTAATTGAGCAGCAGCTGAAACAAAACTTCAGTCGCGATGCCAAAGGTGAAACAGATGGTCGTTCGATCGACTTTATCGAAAGGGACGCGCTTCACTATCACACTTACGACATGCAAGCCTGGATGACGATGGTGCAGCTGACCCCTTGCTTGGTTTCTGCCAATTCGAGAAAAGATATTGAGCGCGGGATTCTTTTTTTCAAACCTTTTGCGAATGGGACTGAAAAGCATATGGAATTTGCTCGATCAAAGATTTCATTTGATCAAGTACGCGCTAAAGATGGGGATCCCCATTATCAAGTACATGAGTGGAAGGGAATGGGGGGGCTAGATGAGTCGCCTTATCAGGCACTCATGGTTATGGCGCGTACCGCTTACCCTTCAGCGCTGAGTTGGACGGAGTCAGTGATGAACGCTAAAGTAGGGCCATTTATTCAGGCTCAAGCTAAGTTGATGGGTGAGAAGAGGGATTTCTAAACCTCCTTCCGCGTCAAAACTCTAACGCATATTCCTTTTTTGAGTGGTTAAAATGACGGTTATCATTGAAATACAGACCTAAATTGATACTCTGTTTCCTACTGAATTGATTCAGCTAACAGGGGGAAACATTGATGTTTCAAAAGTCACTTTTTACGATCCTATTCACCATGAGCTCAATTGCGTTTGCCGCAACGGATTCTCATCCTACTTTTAAACAAAAATCAAACTGGGTATCTGAGCTGCCAAGAGAGCAGATCATCAAGATGCTTGGGGTTCAAGAGCCGCCTACGGGTTCACTTGAGTTCTCTGGGATGAAGTCTGAAGCAAATCTTCCTGCTTCGCTCGACTGGCGTAATAAGGATGGTATTAGCTTCCTCGGAAAAGTGATGAACCAAGGAAACTGCGGAAGTTGTGTAGCCTTCGCCTCAGTTGCAACCTTGGAAGGACAAGTTTCAGTTTCCACTGGAATGCCAGGCCTAAAGCCCACCTTCTCTCCACAAATGCTTTTCGCCTGTGGCGGCGGCGCGTGTGAGCGTGGATGGATGCCAGGATCGGCTGCAAATTTTCTAAAATCATCCGGTGTTGCCGATGAAGCGTGTATGCCTTATACCTCAGGCTCTACGGGTGTGGATGCAAGCTGTTCTGATCGTTGTGCAGATGCAGGAAATCGCACATTTAAAATTGCAGATGTTCGTAAACCCAGTGGCGGCATATTTAGCGGTGGCTCTATTGAGGCCGTTAAAGCTGCACTTTTGAAGGGTCCGTTGGTGACGACTCTCACTGTATATGAAGATTTTTTAACCTACTCGAGTGGCGTTTATCTCCACACTAAGGGGCCTGCTCTCGGTGGGCACGCAGTGAGCTTGGTGGGTTATGATGACTCGAAGGCAGCTTGGCTAGTTCGAAATAGCTGGGGTGAAGAGTTTGGTGAAAATGGATACGTTTGGGTAGCCTATGCCGACAAATCCGGAATTGGTTCTCAAACCTGGGGATTTGAAATTGCACCGATGAACGGAGCGATTGCGGTGACTTCACCTGCAGACCGACAATTTGTATCAGGCAAGCAAGCCTTTACAGTTCAAGGAGATACTTCAGCTGAATTTTTCCTGAGCGGGTCAAAAGGCAAAGAAGTATCCATTGATTGTGCAAATGGATCTGTCGCGAGTGGCGTTAAGCTTTGCATGACTACCTTAGATACCAACACCCTTCCTGAGGGTCGATATGAGATCTATGCTCAGTCAAAAGAAAGCAAAGCAAAGTCACAAGTGCGTGAGTTTTTCGTTGTGAATAAAGCACCGAGCATGAGTCTTTCTTTCACTGCGGCTCCAGGCCTTAACCTCAACTCACCGATCAAAGGAAGACCTGAGTTTTTAGTTTCAGCAAAAACCAGTTCAGTACCGTTTGAGCTCGTCGAGTTCAGAGTTTATGATGCAAGTGGCAAGCTCGTTTCTCGCAAGGGAAACTCATACGTTCTTTCTGATATGAAGATGGGATGGAGAAGTAACACGGTTCCTAACGGGAACTATTCAATTCTTTTCCACGGGGAGCTCAATGTTGCAGGAAAGCTTCTTGCGGTTGACTCTCCGGCTGTAAAAATCACAGTTCAAAACTAGAGTTCATCTGCAATTTTTTTGAAAAGGGCTCCTGCCGTTGGCAGGGGCCCTTTTTGTTTTGCATAACACCCCAAATCTTGACTTACAAATGGTAGCAAACTAAATTGTTGAGGATGCGATCTCTGATTCAGCAACTCAGCTTTTTTGCGGTTTTCGTGCTCCCGGTGGTCATGCCTGAAGAGTTGCCGGCAAATTACTTATCCCAACAAGGGTTTCTCCCATTCCAAGAGACTTCAAATGTAAGTCCACCGTACTTTGCTTCACTGAGTTTCAACGGAATGCCGATAGGTAGCCCTGGTACTCCCCAGGTTTCGGAGTTGTTTTTTGATACTGCATTCGCGTTTTTGCCCGAAGGCGTCCAAATTCAAAAACTGAGCGATGCCTCAGGTCGTGAGGTTTGGAATTATCCCGTAGGGACGGAAGTCGCTCATGACATTCATTTCAATGATGTAGGGCGAAGTCTGTTTGAACTCAGGGTGCTCAGAAAGATCTCGATCACCGAGTGGGATTTTGCGAGCTACGCTCCCAGTTCGCCCGGTGATCCGCACTCGCCCTTAATTCGAAACCACTATACGGGCGTGGCGCCTTTTTCCACCACCTTACAGCTCTCGAATGGTTCAAACCCCAGAATCGATTTAAAACGGATCAATTTAGGATTCTGCAAGAACTGTCATATGGCGACGTCTCCTGCCGCTTATCAGTATCCGAGTTTGAATGAGGCTGGGCCCTGCGGATTTGGTCCTAAAAATGAACTTGGAATTCAAACTTGGATTCAGAATTATGAAGCAAAGTTTGGCCATTCTCCCTTCTCAAACTAAGTTTCCGCTTTAGCGCGCCGCCGCTGTAATTTTTAGATGCCGATTTGATCCTGTTGGTGCTTGTTCTCTCTTTTTGCCACTCCATCTCGGGTTTACATCATCTTGCGAGAGGGCTGTTTGGCATCCTTTTCGCTTATTAAGAGGGTGGGTGTGAAGGATTCGCACCCGTGACGCAGGAGGTGTCGTAGTGAGAAGTAAAATGAAGAGTGAAGTTCAACTCTCATTGTTTGAAAGCAGTGAGCCTGGTGCTGAATCGGAACCGACGGTCCTTGAATTTGTGAGAGCCCGATTCGAATATGGCCCAGATATGACTCCAGAGGAATATAAGCACTGGATTAAAGTTTTAATTCATCATTCCTTAAAACGCATGGAATAGTCTATAGATTTTATAGCCCATCCTATTGTAATGATGAAGTTTTTACTCCTGATCGAACTCTGACTTGAAAGATGGCGTGTTCTTAGCTATCAACAGCCCCATCAAACCATTTTAGGAGTATCGATGATGAAAAAAACTTTTATGTTACTAGCGATGATGACGGTGTCTGTTTCTGCTGCGATGGCGAGCACGATTGAAACTTCTTCTCAGAATCCAAATCCTGCTTTCCCTAAGACTGCAGCTCAGATTTTGAAATTAGATCAAAAAGCAGTAAGCGCTTCCAATGCTCTTGGAAATGATGAAATGGGCGATCTTTATTCGTATCAATGCACTGCTGAAGTGGATGCGGATGCTACGCCGTCTTCTCTTCAATGTACTTTTATTCATAATCTTCCTGAGGGAATGTGCTGGTATGGCTCTTACGAGCTGAAATACAGTCTCACTCGTGGTGCAGAAGGCGGAGCCAGCATCACTCAGCGCTGGATTAAGAACTAAGTTTTAAGGAACCGCGTATTCCGCGACTCCATAGAGTCCCATTAAGGAATACGCGAAAATGACCGAGTTCCGGGATGCGCTATAGATCAGTGAGTGACTTGCGCACTGAAGGTTCGGGACGGGCCAGGTAAACGTGGTTTCGACTCCCGTCCCTACGTCGTGCGAGTGCAACTTGAAGTCCGAAGTAGAGCAATAATAAATGATGTTGTGAGTGCTATCATGACGGTATGTGAATGAGCGTATGTTGCTTGAAAGACTCGTGCCGAGCTTCGTGAGAGTTCCACCCGCAGTCATAGAGTAAACCACGTTGAAACCAGAGAGCATGGAGACCCACTGGCTTCCATAGCTATCCCAAATGAAGGGATTAAATTGCCCCGTACCACCTGAACTTGGTGGAAGTTGGCATGCGGTGAGCGCTGTTCCTAACGCGCAAATGGCACCTGAACTTGCGGTTCCTCCCGTCACGCCTGCAAAGGCAGATTGAGTATAGGGCGATGTGCCCGTATAGAGTTTAAGCATGGAATCCAAATAGCCAGAATTATAACGATATCTGGATAAAAGCAGATTTGTTCCATCAAAGCCAAGGACCATGGGCGGGTAGCCTTCGCTGGCGATTTGATTTCCAGCTAGTCCATCACCTGAGTAGTAATGGGTGGACCCATTACCAACAATGTCGGTCCACACTCCGGTGCTTTGGCTTAAGCGTGAAACTTGAGCCCCACGTGGGCCTGCATAGAGGTCTCCATTACTTGGATTCACTTGAAAAAGAAAGTTAGTGTACTGGCCTGATGTATCCCAGGCGAGTGGCTGACTTAAGGCCAGATGAGTGGTATCGGGTGTGCCAGAAGACCCATTCCCAGCAATGCTTGTGATATTTCCTCCGATGACAAATTGTCTAAATCGGAGCTCCATATTGTCGAGAATCGTAATCGTATCTCCAGCGCCATTATTCCAAAGTTTGAAGTCGGTGATGTCGCCAATTCTCGCTGACATCGCAAGCCCACCATCACCAAAGGATCGTGAAATCCCGGCGATGGTTTGGATCTTTCCATTCTGATCCACCATTCGAATCCGGCCCCGTTCAAAGAAATAAACACTACCGGATGCACTGACAAACAGATCTTGGGCCACCAGTGGACTCGTGAGTGCGCTTGCTCCATCTGCTACTACTCCCGCAATTGAATTTCCAGCAAGAGTCGTCCAAGTTCTGAGTGCTTTGTTGTATTTCCTGATTACTCCGGAAGAGGAATGACTATAAATCTCCCCATTCATTCCGGTGATAGCCCCTTGCATATTCGGGCCTGCCCAGGCCGGGTAAGGAGCCCCGATCGCAATCCCTGTGCCAACGTCAAAACTAGTTGTGTATCCACAATGTGAATTTTGGCAAAAAGCAGCCCAAAGGGTATCAATTACATTATTGCTAAAGCCCAAATGAACTTGTTGAATAGTTGCTGCGGATAAGGCCGCTGTGGCATCTCCAGAATGCCCAGTACCCGTTAAGTACAGGCTACTCACTTGCTGAGTGCTCGGGTCATAGATCCGAAGACGGATATTCGGGACATTCAATCGATCCTCTGATGCGAAATAGATTTTACCATCTGGGGTTGCAAAGAAAGGCGGAGCAGTCTGTGAGACTATAGGAGAGGTTGTGATTTTAGTGCTTAAGGCCGCGGTGCTTGCTCCAGTTTGCGTCGCAAGGGGGCCACCAATGATCGTGGTCACCGTTTGAAGAACTGGATCATAGCGTCTAATGGAATTAACATCTTCCAGTAAGAGGCGATCTTGGTAATCGAGTGCAAGGCGAATGCAGGTTTTTACTGTTGCTATCGCAAGTGCCCCATCGGTGAAGGATGAGGCGCTCGTGATTGGAATCAGAATCGTTTGATTTCCGGTTGCGGGATCCACTTTCAAAATGCCTCGGTACTGGTCCCTGAAGTAAATGACCCCGTTTGTGGTCACTACAAAACTTTGTGAATCCATTGTGGCGGACGCATAGCTAATAAAACTAGCGCTCGAAGCTGCTCCATTCGTACCCAAGTCCGTGGAACCCGCTAAGAAAGTAATGGGAGGACTCGAATTCATCCCCGGACTCGAGGCCGACGCCGTAATTCCTAAAGAATCGGTGACCTTCACTTTTACTGAGAAGAAATTACTCGTCGGAGCTCCACTCGTCCATTTGTAGCATCCGGTATGATAGGAGTCAGGAGTACATCCGTTTGCTCCGTCAATGGCTGAGGTCGTGATCGTCTGAAAGGTAGAATTGTCAGTCGTAAAGTAGATAGAAATCGGTTGTGCCGCGAGTGTGTTCGGTGTGCT
>CAIOKW010000135.1 GCA_903858975.1 Oligoflexia bacterium
AAAGCGCTTTGGCCCTCTTTTTGTAATCGAATCTCTTCCGCATGGTCCTGATAGCGTAATAACCAGCTGATTTTATCATCCTCTGGCGTCAAGTTCGGTGATTCAGATTTTCTTTTGGTGAGCGCTATACGATAGAGAGTGTCGATTTCATTCTGATTGGATTCAATTTCATTCTTGAGGGCTACGATGAGTTCCTCATCTTGAGTGTGACGAATCAGATGTACGATATTGTTCATGGTGTTTCGATAGGCTTCGAAATCATGATGTAGATCCTTTTGTCTCAACTGGGTTCCAATGACTCCCAAATGCTGCTCACGCTGGGATTTGAACGAGGCAACCATCTGATCCAACTCAGGCTTACTCCGTACGGGCTTGTTGAGTTGCGTCGGCTCGAACGCTTTCAATGGCAGGGTGGCTGCGGGCTCCCGATTTGACATAGGGCTTTCAAGGACCTCAGGATCATAATTATCGATGAGCTGTGAAGAGATTTGCTTTTCAGGTGCTTGCAGGCCCAGGTAAAACAGAGCCACGAAGGACATTCCGGAAAGAATACACATTGGAATCATTTTGGTTGGTTTCATCATCTCTATCTCCGGTGTTCAATTGCAGTTGAGCACATATTGGTAAGCTTTGGATGGATCGCCGACTTGAATCTCTGTGCCGGTATCCCGGTCGCGAAAAGAGTGAGTTTCCGTGGCTGAGCTAATTTGAAGGTGTTTAGTGCAAGCCTTGATGTAGGTCGAATAGACTTGAGACGGATGGTTTATCAGGTAACTGCTGATCCCAGGCGTATCCGTAGGCGCAAGGGCTTTTTCGCCAAACGGAATTTCGATCGATAGGTATTTTGGAAACTTCTTATCGATCGGTGAAAATACCTTAGACTGGTAGCGCATATGTACGTTTACAGGTGGACTCTTCTGACCGCCAAACCAAGGTCCTATCGTGCGGTTCGGAGCGCTCCAAGAATCTGATCCCGTACAATCACGAGACATCACCGCATTGAACCTGCCTCCGGCACTAAAAAGGTAATACTGGGAATGTGGCCCAATTTTTTGAATGGAAAGGTCAGTCAGGCTATATCGGGGAATCGTAACAAGGGGTACAAAGTCAAAATAATAGGATGATCCCATGGTGCTACCTGAGGGTCGATTTGCAAAACCAACGATGTCAATTTTGTTAAAATCATCGGTATTGTTTCGCCATCCCAGCATCGCAGACGGTATTTGAGGAGCATTGCCGAGGTGGCCACAGTCAGTATACCCAAATAATTTATTGATCGAGGATCGGTAGCCTAGACCCATCCCCTGCGGTGTCCAGATCCTGTTGTAGTCAGTTCCATCATTGAATGAAATTTCATAACCTCGGTAATCAAAGGTCCCAACCGACGTGATATAGCCTGAGCAGAGGTGGAAAAGATTTAAACTCGGATCCTTGTAGCAAATGACCTGTATGGGGGCTCCAAAAATTTTAGGCACGATATCGACCATGTCGAGCACCGCTACCCTGATGCCTCTCCAGATATCAGATGCAACATCCACGATGGTATGAATCACTCCCATCGAATAGGCAGGACTGGAACAGCTCAATCCGATCAGCAAAAGTGGAATTGCCCAGGCGCGCTTTAATTTTGACTTCATTTCTAGCTCCTCATGAATATTTTAAACTTAAGAAATTGATCTCGTAATGTGTCTAGAAAAACACATTTGAAAACGCATCTGTTTCAGGAGCAAACGTTGAGGGTTTTTGGAGGGATGTTCGATGAAGTAGTTGGAATGTTTACTGAAAAGTGGTGGCTCGGGGCAGACTTGAACTGCCGACCCCCGCGTTATGAATGCGGTGCTCTAACCAACTGAGCTACCGAGCCGAATCGTGAATAAAAACGAGACTTTGGTTTTAGCCGTATTTTTCAATTTCGGCAAGCCCGAATTTACTTATGAATTTCGCCTGAAAAACGATCAGTTGCGGCGACGAGGGCTCTGGCGTTCCCGGGCTCTCGAGAGGCGTGGCCCGCGTCCGGGATGATCATCAATTGAGCTTCAGGCCAAGCCCGATGGAGGTCCCAGGCGCTCTGGACCGGACAAACCACATCATAACGGCCTTGGACAATGACCGTCGGGATCTTTCGAATTCGATCTACGTTCTTCAAAATCCACCCGTCCTCAGTATAGAAGCCTTGGTGAATGAAGTAGTGACACTCAATTCGGGCAAACTTAATGGCAAAGTCGTCCGTTACGAGCGATTGTAGCAGTTCAGGAGGGGTGTAGAGGCGTGAGGTCGCCATTTCCCATGCCGTCCAAGGTTTCGCAGCAGCAAGACGGACCTCAAGATCAGGATGAGTGAGGCGTGAGTAATAAGCTTTTACGAAGTCCCCCCGTTCAGCCTCCGGAATATGATCTCGATAGGACTCCCACACATCAGGATAGATCATGCTGGCACCTTCCTGATAATACCAATCGATCTCTTTTTTCCGAATCATGAAGATTCCACGGAGCACGAGCTCCGTCACTCGAGAGGGGTTCTCAATGGCGTAAGTCAGCGCAAGTGTACTTCCCCAAGATCCTCCGAAAACCTGCCAACGTTCAATTTTTAAATGCTGACGAAGGGCCTCGATGTCTGCAACCAAATGCCAGGTGGTATTCTCTTCAAGCGAGGCGGCAGGCGTACTTTTTCCAGCCCCTCGTTGGTCAATGAGAATGATCCGGTAGTAGTCCGGATTAAAAAATCGTCGATCTTGCGGCCCAACACCGCCGCCAGGGCCTCCATGGATAAAAATAACCGGCTTCCCTTTCGGGTTTCCACACTCTTCAAAATACAGTGAATGCATAGGACTCACCTGGAGTCGGTCCGTGTGGTAGGGTTCAATTTCTGGATAGAGCCAAGTTTGTGGATCTTTTTGCATTTAGAGTTTCTCCCGATAATAGGTTCTCAGAGCTTCAATTAAAAATTGTTTAATTTCTGTTCTTACGGACTCATTCAAACCGGAGAAGCGTGTGCCGGAACCTTGTTCGTTTCGGTGGGTGAGCGTTGCTTCAAACTCAGGAGTGCTGATCACCCATCCATCTAAGTAGAGTTCACATCCAGTGAGTTGATGAAGGCTTTTGAACTTCTTCGGATCAAAAATAATCTTCGCTCCACCTACACTCAGATCCTCAATGAGGAAGGTTCCTTCATTTGCTTTGAGCTTGCCTGACCCACGAGGCAGGGGAACACGCAGGGTAGATCGCTTTTGTTGTTTGTAGAGATCTTTTGGAAAACGATAATGAAAAGTCCCATCGGGAAGACGTCTGATCGCTTCCGCTCGAAAAACCAGCTGGGATGTAAAAAGTTTTACTTTGAAATAGTTTCTGAGTCCGGCCTGTGAGCCTGTCGTCTGATGAAATTTTTCGGACTTCTTTTCCCATTTGATGGTGAAAAGTTTCCGAGACTCATTCCATTCAATGAGACGGCCTTTTTGAACTTCATGAGTCCCTTCAATGCTGACTTCGACTTCAGGTTTTAGCTTAATAATTTCATGAATGAGCTTTTCGTAATCCTTTGGATTCTCTACTCGGGTAAAACTTGGGGCTTCATGGACGCGCCTGACACTCATACCGAACCGCCTTTGTGAGGTGTGATTTTTTCAAAGCTCAATAATGCTGCTCCGATGACTCCAGCAGAATCGCCAATTTGGTGAGGA
>CAIOKW010000136.1 GCA_903858975.1 Oligoflexia bacterium
AGTTCGGGAAGTTCTTGATTCACATTAAGGCTTGGCATTCGGTTGATGCCGCTTACCTTCGCGATTGCTTTTTGAATTAAGCTTAAGTCAGTCACTTCAGCAGAATCAGAATTCGGATCGCGAAAAGATCCAAAATCATTGGTCCAATAATACGGACATTGTTCTTTACCGGTACCTGCGCGCGCAATTCCCATTTCATAGAAGTGCGGGCTCAACATGTTCTTTAAGTGTTCAGGTGAGTAAGCCCACTGAAGAAAAGTTTGCATGGCATCGGAGTTCCCGCAGGCAATGTTCTCTCCGGCATAAGTATAGTTGCTGTATCCCGCATCCTTCATTCTTTGAAAGGGAGAGGTTTGAGCGGTAGGTCCAAAGTGGGTGAGAAAATCTTGTGTTGCCATCCAAGCGCTATGATTTTCAGCGCTTTGCTGAAGGAGAGCTTGGATTTGAAGTTTGGGTAAGTTGAGCGCATTTCTCAGGCCATTGATCAGGTCCAGGAATTTTCCTTCTTCAGGGTCGAGGGGAGCGGCCTGAGCAGAGGCGAGAAAGAATAGCCCTATGCAGGCGATGCTCCATTGGCTCAGTTTTAAAAAGGATCTCATGGGGGAAGGTCTACTCCCAGTGGAGAAGGGGTGTAAAGCACAAAATGACAATTTGCGTTATTCTGGACCTAGGCTCGGTTAAATGCGATTTGAGGGCTTAGTCGTGGCTGACTTCAAAGCCTGATTCTTCCCAATCCGGAAAGCCGCCCTCGTCCACGCATGCCAGATTGGTTAGGCCCTGGAGGTTCAGCATTTGAACGGCCATTTCAGCACGACGTCCGGCTCTGCAATAGATATAAACGGTCTTGAAATCTTTTAGTTCCGCATGGTGTTTCATCACCACATCTACCGGTATGTTTTTAGCTCCGGGAACCCGGCCTTCTGCGAACTCGCCAGGGGTTCTGACATCCAAAATCAGCTCATCTTTTTTGAGGTTTTTGAACGCTTCGTGGAGTTCCTGAATCGAGAGTGTCTTCATGCTTTTTAAGCTAACACATTATGCATTGCGCACTCAATTAAATGATCGTCTTTAGAGCCGTTTTATGGCTATTCTAGGGGCCTATGATCGAAGTAAATGAAGGCCTGATTCGGAAAGTAGCCGAGCTCTCCCGCCTTGAGCTGAATGAACAAGAAATTCAAGAATACGTGAAGTCGATTGGCGATATTTTAAAACACGTGGATCAGCTCTCTCAGGTGAATACGGATGGAATTGAACCCATGGTTTATGGCGTCGACGATACGCTTCGCTTAAGGCCCGACGAAGTGATCGAGTTTGGCACCGACGAGCACGGAAAGCCCAAGGTGCTCTCGAGTGCGCCAGAGGTAATGGACGACGGCTACAAAGTTCCACAAATCATCGGTTAAGAGGATCAAAGATGAGTAACACTAAAACCATTCGTGAGATTCATGATGCGTTTGATGCGGGAATCACAAATCCGCTCGCTCTCACCCAAGCGTTCTATTCCAAAATTGATCAAAGCAAGCATAACGCGTTTATCACCCTTTGTAAGGATCGCGCGCTTAAGCAAGCTGAGCAATTGACCCAAGATTTAAAATCCAAGCACGGAGGAAAAGTACCCCGTGGAACCCATCCTCTCTATGGGATACCCCTTGGGATCAAAGATGTTCTGACGATGGATGGGGTACGCACTACGGCCGCATCGAAGATGCTCGACAATTATATTTCTCCCTACACGGCAACGGCAGTTCAAAAGTTAGAAAATGCCGGCGCAATTTCGCTCGGAAAACTCAATATGGACGAATTTGCGATGGGAAGCTCTAACGAGAACTCTGCCTACGGCAATGTTCTTCATCCCACTCATCCTGACCGAGTTCCCGGTGGGTCCAGTGGTGGATCAGGAACCGCAGTGGCCGCCGATCTTTGTGTTGCAGCTCTCGGGACCGATACCGGCGGCTCGATTCGCTTGCCCGCATCTTTTTGTGGAATTGTGGGAATGAAGCCCACCTATGGACGTATTTCACGATATGGACAAATTGCATTTGCATCTTCCTTAGATCAAATTGGGCCAATGACGAAGTCGGTTGAAGATGCGGCGCTCTTGACTCAAGTGATGTCAGGTGTGGACATGTATGATTCAACGACCGCAGATCAACCAGTCGAGGATTGGGTCAAGGTGGTTCGTGATACCGCCGCAAACCCATCACCTCAGGGAATGCGAATTGGGGTACCCAAAGAGTATTTTATCGACGGAATTGATTCTGAAGTTCGTCAGGCCATCGAAGACACGATTGAAAAACTAAAAGCCCAAGGAGCAGAAATTGTTCCGGTATCCCTTCCTCATACCGAATATGCGGTTGCGACCTACTATGTGGTTGCGGTGAGTGAGGCCTCTTCCAATCTTTCTCGTTATGATGGAGTCCGTTTTGGTGTGCGTCCCAAAGCAGCGATGGAAGCGGGATCACCGGCCGAGTTTTATAAAAAGGTTCGCGCAAATTTTGGAGCTGAAGTAAAGCGCCGGATTATCCTGGGAACCTTCGCGCTCTCCAGCGGTTATTATGATGCTTATTATCGCAAAGCAGGCCAAGTTCGTCGTCTCATGCGAAATGATTTCGAAGCTGCGTTCAAGAATGTGGATGTGATCGTTTCTCCAGTGGCGCCGACCACCGCCTTTAAGATCGGTGAAAAAGCAAAGAATCCACTCCAGATGTATTTAACGGATATTTTTACCATCCCAGCTTCCATGGCGGGACTTCCCGCGATGAGTGTGCCAGTTGCGAAAGATCATCAAGGACTTTCCATTGGGATGCATTTGATTGCACCTCGATTTAAGGAAGGTGTCCTTTTAAAAGCAGCAACCATTGTAGAGAGGATCTCATCATGAGCCTTACTCATCTTGGAATTCCTGTAGACCAAAATACCGAATTCGAAACCGTCATCGGACTTGAAGTTCACGTTCAGTTGGCTACGAACTCAAAACAGTTCTCGACCGCGCGTGCACGACTCGAGGCAGGCAAGTCCGTTACGGATGAAGCGGTAAACTCAAATACGACTCCGGTCTGCGCCGGGCATCCCGGAACGCTCCCCGCCTTAAATAAAACTGCCGTGGAGTATGCGATCAGAACAGGGCTCGCTACCGATTGTAAGATTAATCTCAAGAGCATCTTTGCGCGAAAGCATTATTTCTATCCGGATCTTCCTAAGGGATATCAGATTTCTCAATTTGATCTTCCTATTTGTGAACATGGCCACTTAGATGTGGAGCTCGGCGAAACCGGTGAGGTGACAAAAAGGATCGGAATCACTCGTATTCACATGGAAGAAGATGCAGGGAAAAACGTTCACATGTCTGGATTTAGTTTGGTGAACTTAAATCGAGCAGGCGTTCCCTTGGTTGAAGTGGTGAGTGAGCCAGACATGCGAAGCCCTGCAGAAGCAGGAGCATATCTTCGTAAGCTTTACGCCATTGTGACCTGTTTGGGTGTTTGTGATGGCAATCTTCAAGAAGGAAACTTCCGCTGTGATGCCAACGTGTCCATTCGTCCGAAGGGCGCAAAAGGTTTTGGAACACGAGCTGAAATCAAGAACGTGAACTCCTTCCGATTTGTAGAGAAGGCGATTGAGTTTGAAGTAGAACGCCAGCGCCAAGTGATTCTTTCGGGTGACAAAGTCATTCAAGAAACCAGACTTTACGATTCTCAAAAGAATCAAACCTTCTCAATGAGAACAAAAGAGGAAGCGGAAGACTACCGCTACTTCCCGGATCCAGATTTGCCACCTCTCGTGATCTCACAAGCAACGGTCGATGCGATCAAGGCTGCTCTTCCGGAGCTTCCGGATCAAAAACGAGATCGCTATATTAAAGATTACGGTCTCTCTCGCTACGATGCAGGCGCCTTGTCTTCAACCCAGTCGCTCGGTCAATTCTTTGAATTGGCAGTAAAACTTTCAGGGACCGAACTCGCGAAGTCGCTCGCGAATCTTTTAATCGGAGAAGCGGCCCGTCTGATTAATGATGCGGGAATCGAAATCCAGGACTCAAAGTTTGAACCCAAAGCCTTTGCAGATCTTGTAAAAGCGATCGCGGATAAAACGATTTCCGTGACTGCTGCAAAGCAAATCATCACTATTCTCTATACTGAGGGTGGGGATGTTGGATCAATCATTGATCGAGAAGGTTTAAAGCAGGTGAGTGATCTGTCTCTTCTTGAGCCCATCATCGAGCAGATCATAGCCGCAAACCCGAAACAGCTTGAAGATTACCGATCTGGAAAAGATAAACTCCTTGGATTCTTTGTGGGTCAAGCAATGAAGGCAACCCAAGGGAAAGCGAATCCAGCTCTTCTTCAAGAACTCGTTACCAAAAAACTAAAAGGATAACTTCGAATGAAAAAAGTATTTAAGATTCTAGGTTCACTTGCTTCACTAATGTTGATCGCGATTCTCACGATTCCATTTTTTATTAACGTGGATAAATTTCGCCCACAAATAGTGAAGGCGGCAAGTGAGCAGCTCAATGGATCACTTGAGCTCGGTCAGTTGAAACTGTCCCTCTGGGGGAAGGTTCATGTAGGTGTTGATGGACTTAAAATTCTTGATTCATCAAAAAAAGAAGTCGTGTCAGTGAAAGACGCCTCTTTTGATATGCCCTATATGTCAGTTCTTTCGGGATCACCGCTCATTACGCTCGTGATGAAGCAGCCGATGATCAGAGTGCTCAAGGATAAAGATGGAAAGTTAAACGTTCTATCCTTGATGAAGAGCGCCCCAACCTCAGCGACAGCTCCACAGAGCAGCAGTGCTCCCGTAAATCAAATTGAACTTCCAGCGATGGCAGTGAATGCCCACTTTGGGATCTATGTTGAAGATGCAACCCTGGTTTATCAGGATCAAGCGAAAGCGCTAACCAACACGGTGGATAAACTGAACTTACGAGTGAAAGATTTTTCACTCTCTCGAAAAACAGAGCTCGAGCTTTGGGCTGAACTTAAGACAAAAATGGGAACAGACCTTACGGTAGAAGGACCGCTTAAGCTCAATGCAGAGTTGAAGCCCGAAATTTCGGGTGGGGAATTTAAGAGTGCAAGCGTGGATGCGAGTTTTTCAGCTGATGACCTTATGATGGAGAAAGGTGCCCTTTTCATTAAAAAGAAGGGAGTCCCGACGCATTTTAAGTTTAACGCAAGCCTCGACCAGAATTCTTTGAAGTTAAAAGAAGCAGTTCTTCAGTTCCACAATGCAGAAGTGGAGGTTTCAGGATCATTCAACAAAGACACGGGGGCAGACTTTAAATTCAACACGAAGCCCGTGGATCTGAAGTCATGGTCCGAGTTGATCCCAATGTTGAAGGAGTATGAACTAGAAGGAAAGCTGGGGCTTCAGGGTGAAGTCAAAGGTAAGGTTGAGGCCATCAACTATGCCGCAAAAATGACTGTCGAAAATCTCTCCGCAAAGGGACCGAACCTGAAAGCCAAACCAGTGATCAATGGGCTCGTGCAAGTAGCGACCGATCGAATTGAGAAATTTGCATTTGATTTAAAGGGGCCAGGGAATGAAATGCTTTTAGAAGGAAAATTGATTTCTTTCACAAAGCCTCAAGTGAGCTTTAGTTTCACTTCTCCCAAAGGGATGGACCTCGATCAGTGGATTGAGTTTCCAAAACCTGAAGTTGCAGCCAAGGGTGCAGGGGGATCAAAGGCAAGCCCGGAGTCTAAGGGTGCTGTTGCTGCTGATTTCGATGCAATGTTGGACCCGCTTCGCTCGAATGAAATGCTAAAAGACATGAGTGTGGATGGAGTGATTGGGCTCTCATTTGTGAAAGCAAAAGGATTCAAAATTGAAGATATTGCTGCAAAATTTCAAATGAAAAATCTTATCCTCGCGCTGACGGGAGTGCGGATGAAAATGTTTGAGGGTCTCATGACGGGCTCATTTTCAACTGACCTGAAACCGAAGGCCCCACTCTATAATATGAGTTTCGCATTAAGTGGTTTGGATATGTCAAAGGCAGTGGAGTCTCAGTTTACCTCGTTCAAGGATACGCTATCAGGTAAAGTGAGCGCTTCGATTCAGGGTGGCGGAGCGAGCTTTAACCCAGACACAGCCAAACTAAAATTACAGATGAAGGGTGACTTTAAGATCGTCAATGCAGCTTTTGCATCGATGGATATTGCGAAAATCGCGAATGAAGCCATTAACGGCGCCCTTGCAAAGATTGCAGATAAGATTCCTCTTTTGAAGGGGAAGTCCTTGCACGTTAAATCCAATGGTGAATCTAAATACGATTTGATCTCAAGCAATTTCACCATCAATCAAGGTGTTTTGGATGCCCCTAATTTTGTTGCCAAGGCGGCTACGAAAAGGGGCGTGGATTTGAAGGGTGCAACCAAAATGGGAATCCTGGATCAGTCCATCGATGCAAAATGGGAATTGATTGATGCCCAGAGAGTGACAGGAGCCGATCAGCTTTCAGTCGAGATTGCAGGGAAAACGATTAGTAACTTCTTAGCAAAAAGTGAGAAGGATCCGGTCATTCTACCGATCACGGTCGGATGTAAATGGAGCGCCCCATGTGTGAGTTATACCCAAGTGCCAGAGTACTTGGCGGGTGTGGTTGCAGGCAGGTTGAGTCATGTGGCACAGGACACAGTGAAAGAAAAAGTGAAGGATGCTGTTAAAGGAGCCCTTCAACAAGGTGTCGGTAATGCATTAAAAGGACTCTTCGGCCACTAAAAGGATAATTATGAAACGCGCATCAATTGATCTTGGAACGAATACGTGTCTCCTTCTGATAAAAGAAGAGACCCCCTCGGGGGAACGAATTCTTCATGACGAGTCCAACGTGGTTCGCTTAGGGCAAGGCGTTGCTCAGAGCGGTTTGCTCGGCGAAGATGCGATGGCGCGGGCTAGAGCCTGCCTTGCACGCTATGTTGAAACGGCAAAGTCTTTCGGTGTTAATCCACAGCAGATTCTAGCGGTAGGAACCGCGCAAGCACGAGACGCGAGCAACGCGCACGATTTCTTCACAGATCTAGAGAAGACGCTCGGACTCCATTTTAGAGTCCTGACGGGCGATGAAGAGGCGAAGGCGACCTTTTTGGGGGCAACACTTCCTTCCATTTCTCCCACCACGATGGTGGTGATGGATATTGGAGGCGGGAGCACTGAGCTGGTTGCGATGCCTGAGTCAAACGGGAACATCTGGGGAGAGAGTCTTCCGATTGGGGCAGTGAAGATCACTGAGAAATTTCTACCCTCAGACCCGGTCACAGACGAGGAGTTTTGGGCGGCAGAAGAGGCGATCAATCAGTCCTTGTCTCGAATGAAATCGTGGAGAGATTCTCTCGATCAAAAAATTTCGGGTAGACCAAGTTTTGTCGCGGTTGCGGGTACCGCGGTGACTTTGGCGATGTTACAGCTTGAAATGAAAGAGTTTAAAAGCGCGGAACTTGACGGAGTTAAAATCACCCGAGGGGATGCCCATCGACTCGTGGAAGAGCTGAAGTGGAGATCTGTAGCGGAACGGAAAACCATGACCGGAATGGAAGTGAAACGTGCAGATGTCATTTTGGCAGGAGCCCTGATTTTTTGGAGAGTCATGGAAGAGCTCCGATTTGATGAGGCCTTGATTTCGACTCGAGGGCTCCGTTATGGAGTGTTTTCGCTTTAAAGGGCGCGATCGGTAAATGAAATTCATGGATTTGGCGCGGTTGGCGGGATTCTTCTTGTAGGCTGCGCCACTTCAGTTTAGAAATGCCCCATGAATTTGCCCGCGCTTTTAGTTAGTCTATTTTCGCTTTCGATTCTTCTTCCTACTGCCCATGCTGATATCAAGTATCAGCTTTACCAAAAGATGCTTCGTAAATCGGACCTTCTGGAGAGTTCTCATTCAGCGCGGGTGAACAATGGAACTTTTGATCAATTATTAGACCACTTTTCGGTGAAGCGCCCAGGAGCAATCGCGCTTACATTTAAACAACGCTACTTTGTAGATTCAACCTTTGCTCAGGGACCTAATTCACCTGTGCTCTATTACATTTGCGGAGAGAGCACCTGTGAAGGGCCCAGCAGCTCTGCGCTCGTGAATAATTTAGCAAAAAAATATCACGCACATCGCGTAGCCCTTGAACATCGGTATTATGGATACAGCCAACCCTTCACCACCCTCACGACACCGAATCTTCGTTTTCTTTCAATGGATCAAGCCATTGAGGATCTTGCGTATTTTGAACGCTTCGCGCAGGCACGCTTAGGCCTCAGTGGTAAATGGGTTTCAGTAGGCGGATCTTATCCGGGAGAGGTCTCGGCATTTTATCGGATGCGGCACCCTGAATTGGTTGTGGGAGCACTTGCATCTTCAGCGCCGGTTTTGGCGAAGGCCGATTTTTTCGAGTATGACCGACACGTAGCTCGGGTTGCAGGTCCCGCTTGTTTATCTGCAATTCAACGCGTGGTTGCTGATGTAGAATCAAAATTAAAATCTCCAGCGAGCCGTGCAGCGGTGAAGAGTTTATTTAACGCAAGCCAGGTGGTTCTCGATACAGATTTTCTCTATGACCTGGCTGATATGGCTGCGATTGCGATTCAATACGGGTTTCAAAATGAATTCTGTAGCGCGCTCATTCAAGGGGTAGCGAATGGAATGGCGACGGAAGCCTATGCAAAAGTCGGTCTGAGTTTGTTTCAGCGATTAGGAACATCCCCCATTCAAGATGCTTTTCAAGGTTCCTTGAGCACCAATCCAAATGATTACCTAGAGAGTGCTGGACGCCAGTGGATGTATCAGTCGTGCATGGAGTTTGGGTTCTACCAAATTGCCAATTCCAGTCCCGTAGAGTCGGCCCGATCTCAGCAAATCACGCTTCAATATCACAATGAGGCGTGTGATCGCCTATTTGGAATCAAGATTCCAGTCAATGCAGCACGAACGAATCAAAACTTTTATTCTCGATTGTTTCAAAATGGAGTGAATCAGATTCATTTCACAAATGGTGCAAATGATCCTTGGTCAAATCTTTCCCTCACGGATGCGGCGGCTACGACCAATGCAAATCCGGGATTAAGCTTATTTCTCATTCCCGGAGCCTCGCATTGCGATGATTTGGGAGGCACTCTCACTGCCGCATTATCACAAGCGCGGTCTCAGTTTGAGGTGCTATTTCAACGCTGGATTAGCGAATAATTCTCAAAAGCTGCTGAGCAAGCTTAGGATCTCTTGAGTGAAGGCGCTTGATGAGTGATGCCCTAAAAGTGGGGTCAGCGTATCTTAGCATTTCAATCACCTGTTCAAGGCCATTAATTTTAAGACCTTCCTCGGCTTGACCAGAGGAGAGGGTTCTGCTTGCTTCTTGATTCTCGAGGTCACGGATTCTGCTGTTCATACGGTTTTCCCTTTCGGTGCAACTCTAGATTGCTCTTTATCGTACTGACGATGAAGTTCATCAGTCGCTTTCTTGTAATAAGATTGAAGTTTCGCGATTTGTTCGTCTCCCACGCGCTTCTCTTGGTCAATTTTTTGAGAATATTGATGGTGAATCTTGTCGGCTTCGCGTTCGCCCGCATCTCGTTCTTGGCCTACCAGGATTTGATTGCGTTCGCGAATAAGAGAAAGCTTTTTTTCAAGAGTTTCAGCTTCTTCTGAAATCTTCACGTCATAGTCTTTTCGGAGTTGGGTCACTTGCTGGTCATGGCCGCTCACCATATTGGAGAGGTGTTCGCGGTGCGTATCTTCTTTTTCTTTAATGGTAGCGTCTTGGTCTCGTTCGAGTTGGTTCAGATACCCTCGATAGCGGGTTTCATCGACACTATTTCCAGTTCCATTCATGGAGCTTGCCATCATGACCTCTTATCTGCGACGTCGTGTCGCTGACTTCGATTGTCTCAATCGGAAATACCCTTCACAATCGGCAAAAAATACCTATACTGATGAAAAGGGGCATCATGAACTTATTCGAACAAGAGTTTAAGATTTTAGGTCAAAAAATTGTCATCAAGGATCAGGCAGAGGCGGAACTCGCATCCCTCGCGGTGCAAATTGTGAACGAAAAGGTTCTTGAGATTCAGTCTAAAAAACCGCTCTTGGGACCAAATCAGGTGGCTGTCCTTGCCTTGCTTGAAATTGCAGGCAGCTTAGTAAAGGATCGTCAGTCGATCGATCAGTACCGCGAAGAGCTCGATCGCAAATGTTCTATCCTAATGACTGAGCTTACTCGACTCCCTGTCTCTGATGTGGGCGAACAACAAGCCCTCGCTTAATGAGGAAGGGTCCATTTTGACTCAAAAAGTCCGACTCCGATCTCATTATCAGTCGCTTCTATCGCAGCAAAATTTTTTTGATCTGATTTCCAAATCGCATCACTTGAGTGAGCAGTTTATGCAGTTCAAAGCTGATAATTTGGGTATTTTCAGAAATCGCTATATCGTGAGCTTCTATCCATTTGAGACTGAACCCCAGATTAATATTGAAAGCGAATCTCGGGATGAGCCTTACCGAGTGGCCTACGTCCGAATTGAGGATTGGAAGGCAGGGCTCATGAACGCTTATGAAGCGCGACGGGATCTACCGGGTCAGTGGGAAGACTTCGAGGTGAAGGGTGGAAATCGAGTTTTTCAACCCGTTGCGACTCAGGCCCTCTGCCCACCCGAAGAAATTTGTGCGGTGTTGGTGCCGGGGCTGGCGTTTAGTCCTGAAGGAGAACGATTAGGGCGTGGAGCCGGTTTTTACGATCGTTTTCTCCAGCGGCATCCGGGTGCTTTACGGATAGGAGTCGCTTTCCAAGAGCAGATCGCGAATTCCATTCCCGTCGATCCCTGGGACGAAAGGATTGACATCATTTTGACGAACCAAAGGCTCTATCAGACTAAATCCTATGGTGAGTGGCAAAAGCACGGTAAAGTAAAAGATAGGTCACCTCTATGATGCGAGTTCTTTTTTTCGGAGATGTTTTTGGTAAGCCCGGTCGGCAAGCGGTAAAGCTTGCGATCTTAAAGCTCATGCCCGATTATTCACCTGACTTTATTGTCGTGAATGGTGAAAACGCGTCTCACGGTAAGGGGATTACCGCAAAAATTGCAGAAGAATTCTTTGAGATGGGTGTGGATCTCATTACTACGGGAAACCATGCCTGGGATCAACAAGACTCCATCGAGTTTTATAACCGCTGCGACCGTTTACTTCGTCCTGCCAACTATGCCGAGTCGGATTTGAATTTAGTTCCCGGCCGAGGTGTTGCGGTCATTGAATCCAAGAATCGTCCCAATCTTAAGTTGGGTGTTTTACTTTTAATGGGTCGAGTCTTTATGGATCCTTTGGAGTGTCCTTTTCATCGAGGCCGACGCGAAATTCAAAAGCTCAGACAGCAAGGCGTAAAAAATATCTTAGTCGACTTTCATGGTGAGGCGAGTTCAGAAAAACAAGCCTTCACTTGGTTTGTGGATGGTGAGGTGTCCGCGGTTTTAGGAACGCATTCCCATGTTCAAACGGCCGATGAGCGCGTGAGTCCACAGGGGACTGCCGCTAT
>CAIOKW010000137.1 GCA_903858975.1 Oligoflexia bacterium
ATAAATCACCAGGGCCCAATGATTCTAACTGGGAAAATGCTCAGTACGATGAAATCTATCACAAGCTCTCGATTCTCCCGGCCGGTGCGCCAGGACGAAAAGACCTCGTGAAAAAAGCAGAGGCACTGGTTCAAGACGAAGCCCCTTGGGCCTATGGGTACTATCAGCGTATTTATCGCCTGAATCAAAAGCGCGTCGGTAACTACCGAGTCGCTGAAGTGATTCAAAATAAATACAAGTATCTCAAAGTAAAGTGACCAAACTTTCGACACTTTGAAATTCGTCTAAAGTTTGACGAACGTGCAGCCGATCAGGGTAAAGATGAATGCCCTGACTCGGCTGTTTGTTTTTATGCTGTTGTGTGCGAGTTCTGCATCCGAAGCGCGACTTCCGGAGAGCAAGGGTGAGTCGTCACTTCTTTATTGGCGTTACCTTTGCCGTGGACAATTGCAAAAAGAGACCGTTTCAGGACAGATGCGAGAGCTTTCGTGCCCTTCACAGGGTTGGCGTGTTCGTGCTCATGAGTCTCAGGGAAGGGTTCGAGAGGTGTTTTTCCATGACACTTAAATGGAAGGTGCTCCCCATCATCAGTCTCGTTTCGCTTGCAGCTTGTACCGTGATCTCTGAACGATCGGATCGACAGGCATGGTCTGAATTCCAAAAAGAAATGCACCGTTCCCGAAGTCCATCCTCTGTCGAGGGAGTGGCTCTGCAGGGGGATGCTTTTGAAATGCCCTTTAGAGAAATGCTTCTCAGTTGCGGATCGTATGATTCTCCTTCCAGTTGCTATCAAGAGCTCATCGCACGCCGTTTTGATGAATCCTTTCGAAAATTTCAGGAACATCATTCCGGGCTTGGTCCAGAGGCTTATCGGAAAACAAAGGTTGAATTCCTCTTTGAACACTCTTATGAGCGGACGCTCTCGGAGGTGAATCACTTTCACCAAAGTATTCTGTCTGGAATGGATCTCAGCGCCCGGGATCATGCCCGTGATCTTTTAAAGTCTTGCGAACATGATCATGAAAAAGTGACTGTGATTGAGCGTTTTGATTTATTTTCTGGAGGCGTAACTGAAGTACCCAAAGAGGTCTATGCATGCCTTGCCCACCATTGGGAAGAAGACATGAGTCAGCTTTTAAGTGAGACCACCGAGCGTCTGGGGCTAAAGCTCGAGACCGCAGGGGTGGGGCACTGGATTCTGAAGAATCAGATATCACCAGTTTATGAGTCTGAGCTGACGGCTATTTTCTTGAAACGCTCCCAGACTGAGCGAAAAGATTTTCTAGCGTATCAAAGTGAGATTTTTCACGACTTTGACTTTCAGCAAACGAATGAAGAGCTCTTAAAACGATGGACGCCACTCATGCGGTCTCGGTTCCCGCATTCCAGTGTTGAGCAATGGATCCTCGAATATAAGGAGAGGACAAAGTGACGCCTAAAGTCTTAACGCTCTTTGTGTTTCTTGCAGAAATAGCATCTTGCTCGCATGGACCTGATTATGGGGTTCGGGATTCGAAACTTCAAATGACTTCTCAATCATTGACCAACGAACTCAAGGGAAGCGGGCAGTACCAAGGCGTACAGCCCTCGACCTTAGATTCAAAGTATCAAGTCTTAAGCGCGAAGAATGGAAGCCAATACTTCATGCAAGATGAAAAGGTGGTTTCGAGTAGCCGATCTCCTCGAGTGGAAGAACGTCCGCTCATTTATTGGAGAGAGTATTTTAAAGGTAAAAATTATCGGGAATCGGAGTTGAAGGCGGAGGATGATGTTCATGCCCATCGAATACCGCTTTTGCAGTTAAACTGTGACCAGCTTGGAATGGGCGTCATTTATGATTCTGAGAAAGACTCGGTGGTGAGGGTGTTTTTTTATGCTCACTAAAATAGGTCGTCTATTCATGGGTGTTCTCCTTTTAACCTCCGCGTGTACGAGGGATGAGAGTTCGTTATGGAGGGCATATCATCAGAAAATTTCTACCCGGAAACCCGCGCAAGTGAGCACAGGTCTCAGACCCCGCTGCTTCATGGATCGATTTACTCCAGATCAAATTCAATCAGAAATTGCGCAAATGGAGGTGGAACAGTCGGTGGGAAAGATCGCTGATTTTACCTCAGGAGACATCACACTCTCCGGATTGCCGCAGTCATCAGTCGACGCAATGACACAGAATCTTTATCTTGATACGAAGGATTTCCACTACTGGTTTAAAGTGAATGCGACTCAAAAAAGTTGCAAGGAGCTCAGCTGTATTGTGAATAGTCTTTATGCAAAGCCGGGACTTCAGGGCTTGTTGCAATATTGGTTTTATCTCAAGACCGGTTACTCCATGTCTACGCTCCCCGCCTATCCTTGGTTTGTGAACGCATATAAAATTGATACCGTTCAAGTTCAAGGAATCGAGGATGAGCGCTATCTTTTCAATGAGCAGGAATGGAAAGCGTGGTGGATGCAGGCCAGTCTGTTACCGAAATCGATGCTTCACATGCCATCCTTAAAGTCAGTTCATCGAGTTCCTCATGGGTACACTCCCGAGGAATGGAAAAGTTCGGGTGTGTGCGGCTGGGCTCTTGGTTATTCGAGTGCCGGGATCGTGCTGTTAGGGGATCACTGCCTTACTTTGAACAGTAAGAACGCATTTGATTATTCTCAGTTCTTTTATGAGGCTACTACCCATGAGTTCGGACACCGACTCTCGTCC
>CAIOKW010000138.1 GCA_903858975.1 Oligoflexia bacterium
CGTGTAGATAAAGCCAATGAAAAGCGCCGGACTGAGCTCTAAATTTAGGAAAAATTTTAAACAAACCTCGAGAGCCGCCCTTTTCGCTAGCCAGCAAGAAGCTCACTTGGGAGAAAAAGCGAAGCTAAAGTCACAACGTTTGCAGGAGCAATTTGCACAAATGGAAAAGAAAAAGCGCGAAGCCCAACTTTCATCAGAAGCGGTGAGCGAATCGAACACCCGTTCATAATTGCTACTTCGTTTTCAATTCGACCATTCGGTCTTTCAGATACTTCTTCGCAAACTTAAAGACAAAAAAACGATACAAACTTGGAACCCAGCGCCTGGCCCAGAGGGCGACCCCCTCTTTTCCGGCGATCACAATTGAAATGTTTCCCTTTTCAATCTTTGGAAACACTCTCCTCGAAAACTCCTCTGCGGTCATCGCATTCTCATGAGTGGAGTCCATTTTTCCGTGGAGCTCTCCTGAGGCCGTGATCGCGCTCATGGAGACTTCTGTTTTAACAAAGCCTGGTTGCAGCACCTGAACCAAGATCCCCATGCTTCGCAACTCAAAGGCCAAGGAATAGAAATAGCCATTGATCCCATGTTTCACACACGCATAGGTAGCATTTCCCGGGAGCTCAAGATCCCCCATCAAACTACTCGTCACTAATATCCTTCCGCTCTTCCGACTCACGAGATGAGGAAGAATGGCTTTGGTGAGTGCAATTGGGCTCAATAAATCTAGCTTGATCATTTTATGTTCAATTTCAAAGGGGGTATCGACGACAAAGCCCCGCTGACTCGCGCCCGCGTTATTGAAGAGTACGTCAATCTGACCAAACAGCGAAATCGCACGCTGTGAAAGTTCCGGGAGTGAATCGAGGTCCGACAGATCAGCAACCAGGACCTTGGCTTTCGGTACCGTCGACCCTGCATTCAATGCATCGGCCAGTTGCTTCAGCCGCTCTGCTCTTCGAGCAGTCAGGATCACCCGAGCCCCTCGCTTTACAAAATCCTTGGCCATCGCCTCGCCAATACCACTACTCGCCCCTGTGACCCAAACCACCTGATTTTGAAAAATGGAACTCATACCCAAAATCTTAACCAAAGGTCATCTGATTCTGGAAGGGGTTTTAAGTTACACCAACAATAATGAACCCAAGATATCCGGGCAAACCTTCGGATTGCGCAAAAATGCTCTCTGGGTAATTTCATGAACCCCCTTTGAGGGATAAAAATAGAAAAACCATTCTCACTCCTGGGGACTTTGAAAGTTGTGAGAATGGTTTTTCTATTTTTTACTACTCAATTGGTGGACGTGAGGTTACAACGCGCGAACCAATCCAATCGCACGATTTCATTGAAGTTCATTCAGCTACGAAAACCCGAATTATCGAAAAATGCGCTCCTTTGTACGAGCAAGGACTCTCTCTGCGAGATATTGAAGAGCGTACAGGGATAGCCAAGTCCACCATAATAGAAACACTCATGAAGAGTGGAATGGCATTGAGAAATCCACTTGATGGCAATGCCAAGAAGATTGATAACAAACGAACCAAGCGCGGCGGACACACGGCTTTTGGTTACAGCAGGTATAAAATTAGACGATGGATCTGAATTAAAAATTCGTAGGGCATTACTAGGCAAGCAGCTTGAATTGGTAAGTGGAAACGCTGATCAATTTGAGAAGCTGAAAAGCAGTCTCTCTTCGGGGCAGTTTATGCTTTCTCGACGCGAATTGCTTAAATACATGGTGGGAGTTTAGAGTTGTTAGACAGTGAAAAAGGTGCATTATTTAGAATTAAAATATGACAGAGCAAAATAATTGGCCCACCTTTGACGACGTACTTACTGCCTACCAGCATTGCCGCGTCGGAAAGCCCGCGAGTGTGCAGCAGTCACGTTTTGAATTAAAACTGAGCGAAAACATCTTGAACTTAGTGAGTGATATTCATAAACGAAAGTACAAGCCTGGTCAGGCGACCTGTTTTGTGGTCACGCACCCAAAACCACGCGAGATTTTTGCTGCAAACTATCAGGACCGCATAGTCCATCACTTGATTGTGTCAAGGCTTGAGCCTATTTGGGAGCCTAAATTCATTAATACCAGTTTTGCTTGCCGAAAAGGGAAAGGCACTCACGGAGCGCTTCAAAACTTAAAAACTCAGATTAGAAGAATCAGTCAAGGAGGCAAACTTCCAGTCTATGTTTTACAGCTTGATCTCGCCGCTTTTTTTGTTTCGATTCACAGGCCAACCCTAAAAAATCTCTTCTTGAAGGGCTTGAATCCGCGAGCGAAGCAATTACAGTGGCTTATTGAGACCTACATGAACCATGATCCGAGGAAAGATGTGCGCATGCTTTGCACTGAAGAACGACATGCTGCTATTCCGAAAGAAAAGTCGTGGTTTAACCGCGCCCCAGACGATGGCTTACCGATCGGAAACCTAACGAGTCAATTCGGGGCGAATGTTTATTTAAATGATCTTGATCACTGGATCATGAGAGTATTAAAGCCCATGGGGTAATTGAGGTACATGGATGACCTGACGCTACTTCACAATGACCGAAGTTTTTTGGAACCCTTAGAAAAACCCATCAACGATTGGCTAAAAAAATATCGCTTTATGGAACTGAACCCTAGAAAATCTTCGCTCTCTGACCTACGCAGTGGCATCAATTATCTTGGTTACCGAGTGGTTCAAACCGATTCACCCAAGAATCCGGCTAAACTTCGATCACCGCCGAAACGCAACTGGGATTTTATAGCTGACTTAAGGGCACTTGAAAAGAAAGGGCTCCCCAAAAAGACAAAATCCCATCCTTTTGCCATTGCGCCAAACTACAAGGCACAAAGAGAGCGATTAGCTTCCATTAATTCGAGACTCGGCCTCTTTAAACATTCTGAGAGTTACCGTTTCAAAAAGCAGGCAATGGAACACTTTAGAAAACAAACCGTGTCACTCACTATTAATCTTCAAGCCATGAATCAAGATCAAAGTGAGGTGAGCATCACAGAGGATGAATGGAGTCCTTTTGTGATTAAAGAAGATTTCTCCTCGATTAAGCTAAGCTAAAAAATAGGGTCGGAAAGAAATATTATCTTTCCGACCCCTCTGAGTGCTTTCACTCATTCAGTTTGAGACTCCCACGCCTAACGGCCGACACAGCGAACGCCGTTATTATTAGTGCGATCATTGTTGTTAATGTTGCCGTTGTTACCGTTGAAGATCCACGCGTTGTCACGATTGTTAGAGTTGACAGACGCGGACCACCAACTGGCGTGTCCCTTTTCTATTCCCTCGAAGAGGCCAAGCGCAGCCTGGGATCTTCGATTCGTCACTTGTTAGCCAATTTTATTCACTATTATAAATTTAGCCGGGACTCCCGTGGGTCGTTGGTGCACACTTTTGAAATCCGTAAACCTCAAAACTCTGGCCTCAACTGACATTTTTTAACTATCTTTCTTTTTGTTAATTGTCACCGGGTTTTTCGCTGCACCTTTCAGCTGCTCTTTCTCCCACTTAATCCAAGCAGAAAGCTGCGGCGCCACTTCTCCCAAGCGCTCAGAAATGATCTGAAACTCGCCACGGCTTATTCCTTTAAAATCATAAAGCATTCGCAAGAAAGTCCACATCGTTTCTATTTCTAGACCGACCATGCGCAAAGAGGTGAGTTTCTCTTCTGATCCGTTTGCTACGATAATACCTTGAACCCATTTTACGCTTGAATCAAAAAGACGTGTTCCGATCGTAAATTTTAAATTTTTCGGGAGCTTTTCTTGAAGCCTGAAAATTTCACGAGTTAAAACGTAACAAGACTTATAAACGGGAAGATGTGAGTAACGTGCCATAAAAAATTTTTCGCGTCCGCGCTCCGCGCGGCATAGATTCAAAGGGGAGGGAGGCTCACGCCTCCCAATGATTAAATAACCAAATCATAAAAATCCCCACGACTAACGGCCGACACAGCGAACGCCGAGATTATGAGCGCGAACAAGGCCGTTACTGTAGCCGTAGACACCGTTGAAGATCCACGCGCCGAAACGATTGTAAGAGAGGACAGACGCGGACCACTCATAACCATTTGACCACGCCCCCATATCAGGCATCACCGAGCGAATACCATCATTGTCAGCTTGTTGATAATCCCATTTAGTAGGCAAGCGCCAGCGAATTTTCAGAGTGGCTGAGTTTGCACCCATTCCGCCTTTTGCGTTTTGATAAGTGCCAGCAGTGTAA
>CAIOKW010000139.1 GCA_903858975.1 Oligoflexia bacterium
CCCGAGCCACCTTTGAATTTGAATGGCCACGCGAGGATGAGCCACCACTAAACAGAGAAGTTCTTCTTGAAGGACTCGCTCTAAGCCCTGGCGAACACGAAGAGAAAATATCTCATCACTCTCGCCTCTTGAAGGGTTTGAAATCATCGTAGACGAGGACTCCCCCGCCCCCAAAGGCTTCCCTTCCAGGTCCCCGAGCAACTGATCAGCAAACTCCTTTGCTAAAAAGAGTTTCGCTCTCATCTCATCATGGAGAAAGTCCGCCATCTGAATCGTACGCAATTCAGGGCCCGCAAAAATAGCTTTGATCTTGAGTGGGTTTTTTTTAAAGCGACGCGCTAACTTTCTTGCCTCTTCCATACCCATTTCACTCATGCCCAAATCAAGTCCACCGCCACAATGAAACCGAGCGGAATCGGCTTCCGTATCGGGATAGATCACCAAATAAAATTGATGATGCTGCTTGCGTAAACTTTTGAGATCGAGACGAGAACCCATGCACTTTAATTTTAGAGCTTTATTCTCGATAGACCAAGGTTTTTTTGCCATAATTCTTCCATGACACCGCGAACTATGGAGTGGCTTGCTAGCCTTTGCTTATTTTTTACCTTGTTCCACACACTCAATGCGGGTCGATTTCAGCGCTTATCTGAGCGTTACTCGCATCAGCGCTTCGCGCACCTCACCTTCCACCTCCTCGCTGAAGTCGAATTCATCTTTGGCTTTTGGGCGATCCTCTATCTGCTTCTTTGCGGCATTTTCGGATCTTTCAGTGAAACCATCCCATTTCTGTCTCAGCTCCACTTCTCAGAATCCGTTTTTGTCGTCGTCGTGATGATTGCAGCCGCCACCGCTCCGATTCTCAACACGACTCAAAAACTGATTGAAGCCTTCTCTCGACAACTTCCCCTGCCCCAAAGTCTTGCCACCAGTAAGGTGCCTGAACTTTTTAGTATATTAGTGATTGCTCCCCTCCTCGGCTCCTTGATCACGGAGCCCGCAGCGATGACGGTGGCAGCACTCCTCATTCACCAGCAAATTCTGGGAACAAAGCCTTCTCAGAAACTCCTCTACTCGACGCTCGGTACTTTATTTGTCAACGTCTCCATTGGCGGCATCCTCACGTCCTTCGCGGCGCCCCCCGTCCTGATGGTGGCTCGGATTTGGAACTGGGACTCACACTTCATGTTTACTCATTTCGGATGGAAGGCCATCATCGCCGTCATTCTGAATTCAGCAATTCTCTGCCGGATTAACCTCAAAGAACTGAAATCACCTCACCTTCAAGAGCACCATCGTAAGCTGAGCGTGAATCCTCTGGTGCTTATGATGAATCTTGGATTTTTAATCATCACCATTCTAAATGTTCACCACATTGGCGTGCTCGCATTAATTTTCATAGCGCTCATGATTTATCTAAAACTCACAAAAAAACATCAGGGGACCCTTCGCCTCCAATCGAGTTTTTTTGTAGGATTTTTTCTGGCGGGACTTACCGTTTTAACGGCTGAACAAGGATGGTGGTTAAAACCTGTTCTCACCCAATTTGGAGAAAACGCACTTTTCATTGGCTCTACTCTCCTCACTGCTATTACCGATAATGCTGCTCTCACCTCACTTGCAGCCCAAGTCGATCAGCTCACGCCGCTAGCCCGATACTTGGTGGTGGCGGGAGCCGTCACAGGAGGCGGACTTACCCTAATCGCAAACGCTCCGAATCCAGCAGGCTTCTCAATCCTCAAAGAGCGTTTCGGTAAAGAGGGGCTTCGCCCCGCCACCCTCCTCAAATACGCGATGATTCCTACCCTCATTGCAGGAGCACTCCTCTGGAACCACTAGTCATTAAAAACATTCGAATCATCCACTTAAGGGGCACTCGCGAAGAGCGCGCTCAAAAACATGGTGAAATCATTGCATCGCTCACGCCTGAAGAACGCCACGGTTTGGCCTATACCCCCCTCTCAAAAAAGAACCAGCACCTCATCAAGAAGGCTGGCGCAAGACTTCCTGGAATTGGAAAACTCATCGGTGGACTGTACGAAGCATTCGTACTCGAACGGTTTCTGAGGCTTCCAAAAGAATTTAGAAATCGACTGGAACCCTTTGCAAAAGCCGCCAAAATTTCTCGAAAACGAATTTGGCTCTCCCTTTATCAGCCGGATATGCTGATGGTACTCGCAGCTTCTGCTAACCCGAAAACTCGAAATCGCTTTTTACAAGGACTGCCCGGCTGCTCAACCGTTCGCATTTTTACTTCAGAAGGTACCAAATTCATTCGCACGCTGGATTACCCTGCTGCTGCCTACTGGGAGCGAAACCCCGCCGTCTATTACCATGAGCCCACGGATGATGGAATTCAAAAATACATTTCTGTTTCCAGTCTTGGTCTCCCCACTGCGGGGCTCACCGGCTGGAATGAGTCGGGAATTGCCTTTTCCCTCCATGCCCATTTTTCTAAAAAAATATCCCTCCGAGGAGTACCCATCTTTTTCCTGGGAGAATCTATCTTAGAAACGGCAAAGACCCTTCAAGAAGCCATTGAACTCTGTAGAAGATTTAAACCCATAGGCTCTTGGGCGCTCAATATTTCAAGCTTTAAGGAAAACAAGTCCGTCACCGTGGAGCTCGTGAATGGAAAGATTTTTGTACGGGCTCCAGACCATGAAGCGGGCATTGCACATGCAAACCTGTTTCAATCCCCCGAATTTCAAAAATCTGAGCTTCATTTCTCGGGCGACTTTTTCGAGGATTGCGGAGCAAGGAAGCAAGCCTTAGAAAACCTTGCATCAGAATTCAATCAAAACTTCTCTTGGGAACAAGCGCTCAATCGTGTGGCATCCCACATTGATCCAGAAACCGGTCAAATTCGAATTTTTGGAAATACCGTGAGCGTGGTCACGACCATTCAAAGCGTTGGCTTTGATCCAAAAGCACAATGCCTCTATCTTTCGACCCGAAACGAAACTCCCGTCACCCATGGGCCCTATTTAAAACTTCCTTTTGATTTGAGTGAACTAAACCCGAATGAGACTCCAGAAACAATCACCATTGATAACGGGCACAGTGAAACATTCTTTAAAGCACTCCACCTTTATTATCAGGCCTATGTAGCCTGGCAAGTTCGGGGCGAGGATGCAAAAATTCCTCACTCCTACTTAATCGAGGCTTCAGAAACAGAACCTCTGGACCCTCATCTTCAAATGCAGCGTGGTTACTTTGAACTGATCGACGGACAGGCTGCGGGTGCGCTCCAATGCTTCGAAAAGGCCCTCTTGGGCGAACTCTCAGCGCATCACTATCAAGTTGCCCTCTACTTTAGAGGCGCATGCCACGATCTTCTCGGACAACGAGACTTGGCACGAAAAGACTACCAGATGATCTTGGCCTTCAGGCAGGTCGATGAAAAGTTAGGAATAAAGGCTAAAAAACGCCTTAATCGGCCCTTTAAAGCCACCTATTGTAAAAGAATCGAGCCTGACTTACAGTTTGTCGAACCGATCAACTATCCGTGATCTATTTTGAGGTATTTACATGGGACTTCTATTTGCATTCATCTTTGGCATTCTTCTGGGTAGCCTGATATTTTTCTTCATCGGAAAAAGCAAAGATCAAAGCACCCAAAGAGAAATCGAATCCTTACGCCAATCCCACCTGGATGCACTTCAAAATCAAAAGGCATTGATGGAGGAGCGGATTCGGGATCACGAACTCAATGAGATAAAGATCAAAGATCAGTTCACTCTCCTGGCCCAAGAAATCCTGAACAAGAATTTAGACAGTCAGGCCAAAGCGATCTCGACTGAAAACAATCATGAGCTCGACAAAAAGAAACAAGAATTCAATCAGTCCTTTGAGGAAATCAAGAGTCATTTAAAACGGGCTTCAGACCAAATCCAAACCTTTGAAAAAGAACGCGTGGATCAATACGCAAAAATCCAAAAGCAAATTGAAACAATGTCGACCCAAGAACAAAAGCTCATCCAAGAAACCGAGCGACTGAAATCAGCACTCACGACCTCTCAGAGTGTCAGGGGCCGTTGGGGAGAGCTCGTTCTTCGTAATATTCTTGCTCAAAGCGATCTTGTGTCTGGAATCGATTTTGAGGAACAGAGCTCAGCCACCGGTAGCGATGGTAACGCACTCAAACCCGATTTCGTCATTCGCCTCCCCCAAAGCGGACAGCACCTCGTCATTGACTCTAAGGCCTCCATCTTCGATAGCTACCTTGAAAGTGAAAATACCCAAACAGAAGCCGATCGTCAGGCGCTCCATCTCGACTTTGCTAAACGTCTCAGATCCCGAATCCTAGATCTCTCAGGTAAAGAATACCAAAAGTTTGTGAACAACTCTCTTCCCTACGTAGTACTCTTTGTTCCCTCTGAGGCCGCAATCAGGGCAGCCTTCGATGTGGATCAAGAGCTTTTCCGCTGGGCGATGGATCGTAAGGTGTTCCTAGCTTCTCCTGCCACGATTCTTCCGCTCATCATGTTGATTGCCCATGGCTGGAAACAATTTAGGTTATCTGAGAAAGCCATTGAGCTCTCCAATGTTGTAGAACAACTGGGAGACCGTCTTGAAACCTTTGTGAAGCGACTCTCCAGAGTACAAAGTGGTCTTGATCAAGCGACCCGCGCATGGAACGAAGCGCTTGATAAATCCTGGAATGGAAATCAGAGTGTCCAAAAATCACTCGAGAAAGCCCGTGAACTCGGTGGAAATCTAGGGGAAGCGACTTCGCTACTCCCGCTCGATAATACGGTTAGAGCCATTGAATAATTAGTCGATTTTGGGATTGCCAAATTTGGCGCGCCAACGATCCCGCACTCTCCTGATGAGGCCAGGGATGACCATCATTCCTACCATCACAATAATTGCGGTCCAGGTTCCATCGCCCAAAACGTTATTGAGCCACAAGGTTGAACTCATC
Source organism: Oligoflexia bacterium (assembly GCA_903858975.1). Classification (GTDB taxonomy): domain Bacteria; phylum Bdellovibrionota; class UBA1018; order UBA1018; family CAIMNF01; genus CAIMNF01. Next base: position 4,928 of record CAIOKW010000139.1, read on the forward strand.
AATACC
>CAIOKW010000140.1 GCA_903858975.1 Oligoflexia bacterium
AGAGCGCCAGAATCACAAATCCAAGACAGGTACCGATTTGGCTTAAAATCAATACTGGCTTTCGTCCCATTTGGTCTGACATCCGACCCAAAACGGGACCAGAAAGAAACTGGCAAAATGAAAAAGTGGTAAGAATCAACCCCACTTGAGTCGGAGTGGCTCCGAAGTGTTCAGCAAAAAAGGGTAGGTAGGGAAGGACAAGCGTAAACGCAAGAATATCTACAAATACGATGAAGAAAATCGCAATGAGTGGTTTTGAGCTGAACATGGTTCAAGTATCAGTCGAGAATACTGAAATGTCACGACCTACTGAAAGCGGCGAATGATTCCAATCAGAATCCCTTGGATTTCGAAACGATCAGATGCCTCTACTGGCATTACCGGGTATTTGGGATTAGCTGGGTGGAGCTCCATCCCCGTTTTCGTTTTGTAAAATCGTTTCAGAGTGGCTTCCCCATTTAAGAGTGCGGCAACGGTTTCCCCTGACTTGGCTTCACTGGTTCGCTTCAAGATCACCCAGTCATCCGGAAAGATCCCGTCATCAATCATGGAGTCACCCCTTACGCTCAGCATGTAGACATCTTTCGGACCAATGTTCGCATGTTTTGGGGAAACAAAAAGTTCAAGAGGGACCGGAACCATACGGACGTCCGGATAAACCTCGATTGGATAACCTGCCGCGATCGTTCCCATGAGAGGAATGCCGGGACTCTCCTCAGGAGAACGATCAGCGGGGCTGGAGTTGGCTTGGATAGCCGAAAATAATTTTTTAGACCGAGCGGTCCACTGAAGCGCCCGACTTTCGCGAGTTTCCCCGCGTTTTAAATAGCCTTTTTTCTCGAGCGCTTCAATGTGCTGCTGTATGGTTGCGGGAGATGAGAGTCCAAGGCCCAAAGCGATCTCTCTGCGAGACGGCATCGTTTGGTGGGTCTGCAAATAGTTTTCGATCCATTCGAGTATTTGCTTTTGCTTTGGTGTAAGAGAACTTTCCATATCCTGATAAAAATGCTACCGAACAAAAAACGAACAATCAAGATTTATTTTTCAAGTAGGCCTAAGAAGCCTGAAGGGCTTCCTGTGTCAAATAACACTTTGAATCTCGGTAACCCTCTGATAACTTTTTTGAAATTAAGGGGAACACCATGAATCTATTTAGAAGAAAATCTCTAGCATTATTGCAGCAAGAAGCCAATGCAGAAGGCGCTCACACACTGAAGAGAACTCTAGGTTCAGGAGCTCTCCTTGCTCTCGGCGTGGGGGCCATTATTGGTGCCGGTATTTTTGTTCGTACAGCGGCTGCGGCTGGGAACTATTCGGGTCCAGGGGTGATTTGGTCCTATGTGATTGCAGGGATTGGGTGTGCATTCGCGGGACTTTGTTATGTTGAGTTTGCTGCGATGATTCCGATTGCGGGAAGTGCCTACACTTATTCTTATGCGACGATGGGTGAGTTGATTGCCTGGTTCATCGGTTGGGATCTGATTTTAGAGTACGCGCTCGGCGCCGCAACCGTTGCGATTGCATGGTCAGAATATCTCAATAAACTTTGTCAGGCTTTTTTTGGTTTCGCGATTCCCTATGCGCTTTGCCATTCCCCATTTCAAACTGATTTGGCAACCGGCGTGCATGGCCTCATTAACCTTCCTGCAATCTTTATTCTGGCGGTTCTGACGCTCGTCTTGATTCGCGGAACAAAAGAGTCAGCCAACATCAACTCGGTGATCGTGATTGTAAAAGTGGTGATTGTTCTGGCGTTTGTGGCGCTCGGTTGGAAGTTTATCAATCCAGTGAATCATGCAGTAATGGTTCCACCCAATGAAGGCGGAGATGCTTTCGGTTGGGCAGGGGTATTCCGTGGAGCGGGTGTTGTATTTTTTGCTTACGTAGGATTTGACGCCGTTTCGACCGCGGCGCAAGAAGCGAAAGATCCTCAAAAAGGAATGCCCATTGGGATCCTGGGGTCTCTCGCGTTCTGTACGGTCCTCTACATTCTCTTTTCATACGTGCTGACAGGGATTGCAAACTACCGTGATTTTAGCGTTGTTGGACCTGGCCACGAAGCAGCTGTAGCGTATGCGATTTCAACTTACATGCCTGGCTATGGATGGTTCAGTAATCTGATTACGGTAGCGATTTTGGCAGGGTTTTCTTCAGTGATCCTCGTGATGCTTCTTGGGCAAGCTCGGGTATTCTATTCGATGGCGAACGATGGCCTTCTTCCGAAGGCCTTCTCTGAAGTTCATCCGAAATATCGCACTCCTGCGAAAGCAAACATCATGCTGTTTGGACTCGTCGCAATTTTTGCAGCTTTTGTTCCGGGCGACATTGTTGGGGATATGACGAGTATCGGAACCCTCTTCGCATTTGTACTGGTATCCATCGGGATCATTGTGCTTCGTAAAACGGATCCCAATCATCCTCGTCCATTCCGCACACCGCTCGTGCCTTTAGTGCCAATCCTCGGAGTCGCAGTTTGCTTGTTCATGATCTATCACTTGGGCTGGGAAAACTGGGCCCGATTGATTGCATGGCTTGTGATTGGCTTCGTCGTTTACTTCTCGTACGGAGTGAGACACTCAAAGCTCAATAAAAAATAACACCTGGGAGTATTCACCCTATGAATTGGTCATTTCTTTTTCGAACTAAGCCCATTTCTCAAATCATGAACGAGGCGTCTACGGAGCCGGGTTTGCATGGAGGTCATGGGTCTTCGGGGTTAAAGCGGACACTCGGGGTGTGGGATCTCACAGCGATGGGAATTGCAGCCGTAATTGGGGCTGGAATTTTCTCAACCATCGGCACGGCAGCCTCAGCAGGTGGACCGGCAACGGTGCTCCTTTTTATTTTCACCGCCATTGCGTGCGCGTTTTCAGCCTTTTGCTATGCTGAATTCGCGTCGAGCATTCCGGTGGCTGGATCTGCTTATACCTATGCCTATGCATCCTTGGGTGAACTCCTGGCTTGGATCATTGGTTGGGATCTTCTCATGGAGTATGCGATTGGAAACATCGCAGTGGGGATTTCTTGGGGGGATTATTTCAATTCTCTCTTAGCCGGCTATGGACTTCATTTGCCAGCCTACTTGACGATGGATTTGCTCACGGCCTCTCGTGGTTTTGAGCAAGTAAAGGCGGCGCTGGATGCTGGAACTCCACTTGCGGGTCTTCTGGCGAAGGGGCTGCCACAAACAGCAATTGATGCTTATCAAGCATGGATGACTGCTCCTCAGTTTCTCGGGTTTCACGTGATACTCCATCTTCCTGCAATGGTGGTGGTGGCACTCGTCACTTGGATTGTTTATGTCGGAATTCAGGAGTCAAAAAAAGTAGCCAATGCAATGGTTCTACTCAAAATTGCAGTATTGCTCTTGGTCGTTGGAGTGGGCGCGTTTTATATTAAGCCCGCGAATTGGACCCCATTTGCCCCGAACGGAGTTTCGGGGATTATGAAAGGCGTTTCAGCGATCTTTTTTGCCTACATTGGTTTTGATGCCATCTCGACGACGGCGGAAGAATGTAAGGATCCTCAAAGGGATCTTCCGAAGGCGATGATTTACTCGCTCGTGATTTGCACCATCCTCTATATTTTGGTGGCACTCGTTTTAACCGGTGTAGTGAAATACGACAAACTTGCAGTGGGTGACCCCCTGGCTTATGTTTTTGGTCCAGAAGGCGCTGCTGTGAATTGGATGGCGGGACTGATCTCCATGAGTGCGATCGTTGCCCTCTTTACGGTGCTCCTCGTGTTTCAGTTAGGACAGCCCAGGATTTGGATGGCGATGAGCCGCGATGGACTCCTTCCTCCCATTTTCTCTGCGATTCATCCCAAATATAAGACCCCTTGGTTTTCAACCATTATTACCGGTTTGGTGGTGGGGATTCCGTGTATGTTCATGAACCTCACTGAGGTAACGGATCTGACTTCCATTGGAACTCTCTTTGCGTTTGTGCTTGTTTGCGCAGGCGTACTTCGAATGGATCCGAAGCGACCGAAAGTTCCAGGACGTTTTTACACACCGTACATTAGCGCTAAATGGATTTTCCCAGTTTTGACGCTACTCGGGACGCTGGCGTGCTTCTTTTACAATCACGATGGAGTCATGAATTTAATTCATAACCTAGACCCCGAGAATCCAAGCCTAAGGGGATTTGATGTACTGAAGCATCGTATTCCTCTGATTGGATTTGATGTGTTGATGATCTATTTATCCTGGTTGAGCTTTAAGAAATCGCTCTCCCTCATTCCTTTGCTCGGGTTGGCCAGTTGCGCCTATCTCATGACTGAGCTTGGGATTGTGAATTGGTACCGATTTGGGATCTGGTTGATCGTGGGACTTGCGGTATACTTTCTCTATAGTATTCGTCACTCAAAACTCAGAGAGGGAAGTGTATGAGCAATCCAGATTCTCACATTGAAAAGCCAAGTGAACCCACGAGTCAAAGCGATTCTTTCAATGTCCCTGTAAAAAAGAGCCCACTTTTTATCTATGCAATGCTTCAGATTCCACTCGTGATTTTTATGGTGATCATGCTTTATGTTCTTTATCATTCGCAGTTTATTTAGAGGACACCAATGAATTTGATTGGAAGAATTGAAGAACAGCGCCTGATTGAAACGATGTTAAAGTCGGGTCGGCATGTCTTACTCGAGGGGGCGGTAGGAGTCGGAAAGACGACCCTCGCTCTTGCTGTTGCGGAGAGACTTTCAAGGTCGGTAATTCGTGTTGATGGGGACGGACGTTATACGGAGCAAAAGCTCGTAGGTTCCTTTGATCCAAAGCTCGTGATGGAGAAGGGATTTGTTCGTGAGAGTTTTATTCCGGGGCCGCTTTACCAAGCAATGGAAGAGGGCGAAATTCTTCTCATCAATGAGTTAAACCGAATGCCAGAAATGGTGCAGAACGTGCTCCTTCCTGCGCTCGATGAAGGTAAAATTCAGATTCCCATCCTGGGCGAGCTCAAAGCTCAGGCGGGTTTTTCAGTGATTGCGACTCAGAATCCTCGTGAATTCGTTGCGACTTCAGCACTCTCAGAAGCCTTGCTCGATCGTTTAGAGTGGATTGCGATTTCGCCATTATCAGCAGCAGAAGAATTGAAGATTGTTCAGGCACATTTAAAAGATTCTAAGAGTAAGGTGAATCTTGAGGCCTGTGTAGAGCTGATCCGCCTCACTCGGAATCATCCGAAAGTAAAACGGGGCGCTTCGGTGCGCGCCGCAATTTCATTGGCCCAAATTCTCGAAGTAGAAGCAAATGAAGGCATGAGTGAAGACCAGTTTTTTGCGACCGCAAAATCAGTGCTCGCAAACCGAATCGATCTTCAAGTGGGTAAATTTTCGAATCGTCCTTATTCTGAGCTCCTCGATGAACTCATGGAGGACTTGAAACAAGAGTTAAAAAAAAAGCCCTGAATTCTCGAAATAATAGTCAAAATCCAAGTGATACAAGCGCCCTAGGGACTCTCGTTTTTTTTGCAGATTCCATTACGGATGATGATGAAGAT
>CAIOKW010000141.1 GCA_903858975.1 Oligoflexia bacterium
CTACTTCAGCTTTCATCGCATTTGCGCGAGGCAGAGTGAGTCCCAGTACAACAGAAGCAACGATCAATAGACGCATTGAATGAGTTTTGAGTTTCATAACTTAAGGGTAACGCAAAGGCTCCGAGAATCAACAGCAAATCAGAATTATTAGTGATAGATTGAAGCGATGTTCGATATTCTTTTCGAAGACGAATTCATCCTCGCTATGGATAAGCCAAGCGGCATCCCCTCTCAATCCCAAGCGGAGAACGAGATCCGCACTTGCGAAGCATTGATGAAGGCGCAAAGACCCGAGGACTCACTCTACCTGCTTCACCGACTGGACAATGGAACCAGCGGAGTGCTTCTGTTTGCTAAAAATGGATTAATTTTCAATGAGATGCGAGAGAAATTTAAACTAAAATCGATCCGCAAACTTTATACGGCATTTGCCCGAAAAGCCGATGGGCCCTGGGATTCACTTCAAAGCCTAAGCCTTCCGCATCGAATCAGCACACCGCTTGCTCATCATCCGAAGAGCAAGAAACGAATGATTCCCCTCCCCCCTGATAAAAAAAGGCAATATCGAGGGAAGCCCTTTCCAGCCGAAACCATTATTCACTCGATCAGTACCACCCAGTTTGAAGAGCAAACTTGCACTCAAATCGAAGTTGAAATTCTTACCGGAGTCATGCACCAAATTCGAGTCCATCTTGCGTCGCTCGGCTATCCACTCCTCGGCGACCCCATCTATTCGAACGATAAAGAACCGAGCATCCGTCTTGGCCTTCATGCCCGATTGATTGCCTTTGAACTTCGAGGTCGCCAATATGAAATCGAAGCGCCTTTGAAATAGAGTTTGACGCTAGCGCAAATTACGCTTGCAAGCCCCTCTTAAACTATCAATAATTGGGATAAGGAGTTCAAACCACAGTTGAAGTCACCTAAGCAAAAACAAGCATTCGTTTTTGGAGTTGCCCTGACTCTTGGTGTCGTTATTTTTGCGGGTCGGGGATATTTTGAACGTTCCTTTGGGCGTAGTGTGGCGCAAGTTGATTTCACTGCTGCCTCTGCCAAAAACTCAGAACTCGATCGTGATTACGATGAAACGGTCCTTGCGACAGACGAGTTATCTGCAGAAGCTGAAACCCTTGATTATCCGACCGATAAGAAAGAGGCCGCGCCCCACCTGTCTCTAGCGACGATTCAAAAGTTGCGCGACTTAAGAGTGCAGATTCGACACTGGGCTCCGCTCTGCGAAGACGGCTCCCTCACCTATCACGAATGTCCATATCAGGACGCACTTCACTTTATGGGTCTTCTTTGTCTCTCAGGGGATGAACGGTACTGTAGTCTCGTGAAAAACTCTCAAGATGAGACGGGCCGTTTTTGGAGAGGCCCCAGCTTCATTAACGTTGAGCGCGAAAACAAATCCAGTTTCTCTACCGCACTGGCACGAGGGTCCCTTGCTTATTTTGCAGCTAAGGGCGACAAAGCCGGTGCGAAAATCTGGTTTGATTATATCCACAGCCATGAAGACCGCTTTTGTCCTGAATCAAAAGACCCTGAAAAATCATGTAAGACGAATGCAAGCTTCTGGTCGCTTGCCTCAATCCTGAATGAGTGGCTTCAGTGGGATACCCAGCTTGATAAATTAAAAACGACGCATTTCTTGGTAGAGCGCAATGAAAATGCCTCTAATGGGACTCTCTTGCCTAAATCCTACGATGTGGGAGCAAGCGCTGAAATCATTTACATTTTGATGAATACCGAGAAAAGGGGACTCAAACTTCGTCAACACAACTTGATTCAAGGCATCGCCCGCATTCTCTACCAAAAACAACCTGAGAATCCCCTCCTTCGATTTCTGGTACGCGGCGCTGACGAAAAAACCGCTCAAATGATTTTGTCGGAATGTCCGAGCACCAAACCCTTTCCAAAAATGGTAGACGGTTGGCCCGCATATGAACTTGAATTCAGTGGCAAAATCAAAGATCAGAACGCTCCCAAGGTGGGGGGTCATTACTGCATCTTTCTCATCAATGCACTTCTGGGTTCAGCAAACTAAATTCTCAAATATTCGTCTGTTAATTTTTAGAGCTCCGAGCTAACTTTGCTCCATGACTTCCAAAATTACTGCCGCAATTACTGCTGTTGGGGGATACGTACCCGAAGACCGCCTCACCAATTCCGATCTCGAAAAGATGGTGGACACCAATGACGAATGGATTCGCCTGAGAACTGGCATTGAAGAACGCAGAATTCAAAAAGGCGAAGGCCTTGCTACCTCAGACATGATTGTCCCTGCTGTAAGACAACTTTGCGAAAAGCGTGGAATCGACCCCTCTGAAATTGAATGCATGATTGTCGGAACGGTGACGGGCGACTACCCCTTCCCTGCGACTGCAAACGTCGTGTGTGACAAATTGGGTGCGAAGAATGCGTGGGGATTTGATCTGTCGGCCGCTTGTTCTGGCTTCCTTTATGCACTCACTACCGGAGCAGCACTCATTGAGAGCGGCCGATACAAAAAAGTAGTGGTCGTGGGAGCTGACAAAATGAGCTCCATTATTGATTACCAAGACCGAAACACCTGCATTATTTTTGGGGATGGTGCGGGTGCCGTACTCCTTGAACCGAGCCAATCCGGTTGCGGAGTTTTGGATAGCGTTCTAAAGAGCGATGGATCCGGACGAAAATATCTGAGAACCGATGCAGGAGGCTCCCTTCTCCCAACTTCTCATGAAACCGTTGATGCCAAACAACACTACGTTCACCAAGAGGGTGCTGCCGTCTATAAGTACGCAGTAAAAGGAATGGCTGAGGCGGTTGAAGAACTCATGGAACGCAATCATCTGAAGGCCGAAGACATCGCCTGGCTCGTTCCACATCAAGCCAACATTCGCATCATCGAATCCACCGCTCAAAGAGCGGGCATCTCGATGGATAAAGTGATGTTAAATATCGCGAAGTATGGAAATACCACTGCAGGAACGCTTCCTCTTTGCCTTTGGGACTGGGAATCGAAATTGAAGAAAGGCGACCATTTGGTGCTCGCCGCTTTCGGAGGCGGATTCACCTGGGGTGCAACCCTCATCAAGTGGGGCCACTAAGATTTTAATTTAGCTACAGCCCAAAGTCGTTCCGCAGTTGGGGCAGCGAAAACAGGTGCCGCTCTGAACGGTCTCATAACCGCACGAATCGCATGCGGAAGCGCTTTTAGGCTCAATCTTTGCGCTCAAGGGTTGCGAGCGCTTACAACCATCACGATAGAGCGCGATCGACTTAAGACCTAACTTCCACGATTGAAAATGAATCTCTTCAATTTCCTTAACCGTAGTTTCATTTGGTAAATTTACAGTCTTCGAAATCGCTCCCGACAAAAAAGGTTGAACCGCTGCCATCATTTTCAAATGACCCCTGGGAGCAATAAAGCGGGTACCCTCTGCCCCACACTTATTTGCACAATCAAATACTGCTAAATGTTCAGGTTTCAAATGGGGTGCACCCTCAATCGTGAAGTGTTCAAGCAGGTATGAAATCATTGCTTTCACTTCAACTTCTGAATAAGCAAGCGCCTTCAGCGCCCGAGTGAGCGAATGATTCACCATTTTAAAGTTCCCACCACCTGCAAGCTTCTTAAATTTAACGAGCGCGAAATCGGGCTCGATCCCCGTTGTATCGCAATCCATTAAGAGACCAATAGTACCGGTCGGAGCCAATAGTGTTACTTGCGCATTTCGGTATCCGTATTGTACTCCGAGTGAGAGCGCTTGCCCCCAAGACTGGCGAGCGGCAGCGAAAAGCATTTCAGGAATTTTACCGAAGTCGATTTGATCGAGGGCCCTTTGATGCATCCGCATCACGTTCAGCATCGGCTCTCGATTCTGAGCATAAGCCTGAAACGATCCTAAAACGGATGCGGCCTCAGCACTCACGGCATAGGCTTCACCACTCATGATCGCGGTTAGAATTTGGGCCCAAGCTCGCGCATCATCAGAATCATAGGGAAACCCCTTCACCATTAAGAATGCTCCCAAATTTGCATACCCAAGCCCGAGCGGTCGAAATGCATGCGAGTACTCGGCTATTTTTTTTGTCGGGTAACTCGAGTGGTCCACCAAAATTTCTTGGGCGATCAAAAGAACGCGGATGGTGTGGCGGTAGGCCGAAAGGTCAAAGGTTCCATCTTCGCGTAGAAACTTTAGCAAATTCATCGACGAGAGGTTACAGGCGGAATCATCCAAAAACATAAACTCAGAACAGGGATTAGAAGCGCGAATCGATCCACTCTCGGGACAAGTGTGCCAGCGATTGATGGTGGTATCAAACTGGAGACCTGGATCTGCACACGACCATGAAGCCTCCGCTATCTGTTCCCAAAGATCACGTGCCTTGTATGTATCAATGATGCTTCCATCCGTTCTCGCTTTCGTATCCCAGTTTTGATCCTGAATCACCGCTTCCATAAATTCGTCGGTCACTCGAATAGAATTATTAGAATTCTGGCCTGAGACGGTTCGGTAGGCTTCTCCATTAAAATCTGCGCTATATCCTGCTGCCACTAATGCAGCGACCTTTCGCTCTTCCTTCATCTTCCAAGAAACGAAATCCCGAATCTCGGGATGATCCATATCCAAGCACACCATCTTCGCGGCTCTTCGGGTCACACCTCCGGATTTTGTGGATCCTGCCGCTCGATCGAGGACCTCTAAAAAACTCATCAACCCAGATGAAAAGCCTCCACCCGACAGTTTTTCCTGTCGCCCTCGGATCTTTGAGAAATTGGTTCCGCTCCCTGAGCCATACTTAAAAAGGCGCGCCTCATTTTTAATCAGGTCAAATATGGCCATGAGATCATCATCCACAGACTGAATAAAACAGGCCGAACATTGGGGATGCTCATAAGCATTTTCCGTCTCGCGCACGGAGCCACTCGTGGGATCGAAAGCAAAATTTCCGGCCGTCCCTTTAATTCCGTATTCAGAATAAAGACCTACATTAAACCAGACGGGCGAATTAAAGGCTCCGATCTGGTGAATCAAAATGTATGCAAGCTCATCTTGAAAGGCTTCAGCATCACCCGAATCAAAACATCCTTGAAGCTCTCC